>JALTLP010000207.1 GCA_027001895.1 Chromatiales bacterium
CACGCTCACTGCGTGAGCTCGCAATGATCCTTCTTTGTCGTTGCGAGGAGTGAAACGACGAAGCAATCTGTTTTTTAATTTAAAGTAAGATTGCCACGCTCACTTCGTGCGCTCGCGATGACCTTTTTTGTCGTTGCAATGACCCCTTTTGTCGTTGCGAGGAGTGAAACGACGAAGCAATCTTTTTTTTAATTTACAGCAAGATTGCCACGCTCACTTCGTGCGCTCGCAATGATCCTTCTTTGTCGTTGCAATGACCCCTTTTGTCGTTGCGAGGAGTGAAACGACGAAGCAATCTTTTTTTTAATTTACAGCAAGATTGCCACGCTCACTGCGTGAGCTCGCAATGACCTTTTTTATCGTTGCAATGACCCCTTTTGTCGTTGCGAGGAGTGAAACGACGAAGCAATCTGTTTTTTTAACTTACAGCAAGATTGCCACGCTCACTGCGTGAGCTCGCAATGACAAACATAAAAAAGCATCACGCTTCGTGCGCTCGCAATGGCAAAAAACACAATACCAGATGATTACAAATTTACAGCGCGATAGAGCAATAACAAACTACAACCGCATATGTGGAAACAACAACACATCCCTGATTGAAGGCGAATCGGTAAACAACATCACTAACCGGTCTATACCAATACCCTCACCTGCTGTGGGTGGCATACCGTGTTCAAGCGCAACCACATAGTCCTCATCAAAGAACATGGCTTCATCATCACCGGCTTCTTTTTCCTGTACCTGCGCTTTAAAACGTTCAGCCTGATCTTCAGCATCGTTTAATTCCGAAAAGCCATTTGCAATTTCACGACCACCGACAAAAAACTCAAAGCGATCCGTTACAAAAGGATTATCATCGTTTCGTCTTGCAAGCGGCGAGACTTCGGTTGGGTATGCGGTAATAAAGGTCGGATCCATTAAACGGTGTTCAACCGTTTTTTCAAAGATCTCGATCTGAATTTTTCCCAGACCATAAGTGTCTTTTAAAGGAATATCGAGCCTTGTTGCAATGGCTTTGGCCTGTTTAATATCATCAAGCTCGGCTTCGGTGATGTCCGGGTTAAAATGCATAATCGACTCTTTTACTGTCATACGCGCAAACGGTTTTCCAAAATCGTACTCATCGTCCTGGTATTTAATTTTTGCATTACCCACTACATTCTCAGCAATTGAGCGCAGCATTTCTTCGGTAATATCCATCAGATCGTTATAGTCAGCATAGGCTTCATAAAATTCGATCATGGTAAATTCCGGGTTATGTCGGGTAGATAAACCTTCGTTACGGAAGTTTCGGTTAATTTCAAATACTTTTTCAAAACCACCGACTACCAGACGTTTTAAATATAACTCCGGCGCAATACGCAGATACAATTCCATGTCCAGGGCATTATGGTAGGTTGTAAACGGTTTAGCCGTTGCACCACCGGGTATTACCTGCATCATCGGTGTTTCAACTTCAAGAAAATCTTTCTTAATTAAAAACTCACGAATATGCGAAACAATTTTTGAACGCATCTGGAAAGTTTTACGCGAAGCTTCGTTCATAATCAGGTCGAGATAACGCTGACGATACCGAATTTCCTGGTCACTTAAGCCTTTAAATTTATCCGGCAGTGGGCGTAGCGATTTTGTCAGTAAACGAATATCTTCTACCTTAACCGACAGCTCACCCTTATTGGTTTTATACATGGTACCTTCGGCAGCAATAATGTCACCCAGATCCCATTTTTTAAACTGCTCGTTATAAAAACCTTCTGGTAAATCATCACGCGAAACATAAAGCTGGATTGAACCCGACATATCCTGCAACTTTGCAAAACTGGATTTACCCATTATGCGCTGTGCCATCATTCGACCCGCCACTTTTACTCGAACCGGATTGGCTTCAAGTTCGTCTTTGGTTTTGTCGCCATACTCGGCATGCAGTTCACCGGCCACAACATTACGACGAAAATCATTAGGGAAAGCATTACCGTTCTCACGCAGGGCTTTTAATTTTTCACGGCGTTCTACAATAAGTTTATTCTCATCAACTTCTGTAGTTGAGTTCTGCTTAGTCTCTTTTGCTTTATTGTCTGCCATATTACTTCTCTATATCATTCTATGAACTTAAAAAACTACAAGCCACTCTTAAGGCTTGCTTCTATAAACTTATCTATATCACCATCGAGCACCGACTGGGTATTCGATGTTTCTACATTGGTTCGTAAATCTTTTATCCTCGACTGGTCCAATACATATGAGCGTATCTGACTTCCCCAACCAATATCCGTTTTTGAATCTTCCAGCGCCTGCTTGTCTTCATTCTGCTTGAGCATTTCCATTTCGTACAACTTTGCACGAAGCTGGTTCATGGCGTTATCTTTATTCTGATGCTGCGAACGCTGATTCTGGCATTGTACAACAATACCGGAGGGAATGTGGGTTAGCCGCACAGCCGAATCGGTCTTATTAACGTGCTGACCACCGGCACCACTGGCCCGGTATGTATCCACCCGTACATCTGCCATGTTAATTTCTATCTCGATATTATCGTCCACTTCCGGGTAAACAAAAACAGAGGCAAACGAAGTATGGCGGCGGTTGCCTGAGTCAAACGGCGACTTGCGAACCAGTCGATGCACACCGGTTTCGGTACGCAACAAACCAAAGGCAAAATCACCGGTATATTTAACGGTGGCACTTTTAATACCGGCCACGTCACCATCAGATGCTTCAATTAACTCGGTTTTAAAACCCTTGCGCTCACCCCAGCGTAAATACATACGCAGTAACATCTCGGCCCAGTCCTGTGCCTCGGTACCACCAGAGCCGGACTGGATATCAAGGAAAGCATTGTTTGCATCGAGTTTGCCAGAAAACATCCGCTGAAATTCCAGCTCGGCGAGTATTTTTTCCTGTTCATCGAGGTCGGCAACAACAGCATCAACCGTATCGGCATCGTCTTCTTCCTGCGCCATTTCAAGCAGGTCGATAGCATCGTTTAAACTTTCATCTAAAGCTTCAAGCCCATCCACCACTTTTTCCAGACTAGCTCGCTCACGCCCCAGTTCCTGGGCACGTTCGGGTGTATCCCATATTTCAGGTGCTTCCAGTTCCCGGCTTACTTCGATTAAACGTTCTTTTTTAACATCAAAGTCAAAGATACCCCCTAAGCACCGTATTACGTTGCTGCATTTCTTTTATTCTTGTTTTTATCGCATTTATTTCCAACATCGTTTGAATCTCTGTTTTAAAAATTATATAGGCTCAATATGTTCAACCAGTAACTGCGCACTGCGGTTACCACGAAACTCGTTAACATCAAGCCGGTAAACCGTCTCTACATTTTTTACATCAACCGGCCAGTTCTTATCTGTGGTATTAAATGCAATGGCATCAATGGTGTGACTACTTTCAGCATCAATACTACGTAGTACCAGTTTTAAATGTTTTTCACCAACAATACGTTTGCTTACTATTTCAAACTGACCATCAAAAACCGGCTCGGGAAAATTTTGCCCCCATGGACCGGCATCCTGTATTAACTCGGCCATATCAAGGTTAAGTTCGGCCGTTGATAAACTACCATCGGTTAATAAAGTATTTTGTAACTTGTCTTCTGTTAAGTGTTGCCCAACCTGTTTAATAAAGGCTGCTTCAAATGCAGAAAAGTTATCTTTGTTAATCGTAAGCCCCGCCGCCATCGCATGGCCACCAAACTTGATTATTAAATGCGGATGTTTTTTGGAAACTTCATCCAGTACATCTCGCATATGCAAACCCGGAATCGAACGAGCCGAGCCTTTAAGCTCGTTATTATTTGACTTTGCAAACGCAATAACCGGCCGATGAAAATGTTCTTTAATACGCGCAGCCAGTATACCAATTACACCTTCATGCCACTCCTGCTGATATAAACATATTGCAGCGGGCATAGAATGTTGTTGCGGGTTGTCGAGTGCTTTAAGGTCTGACTTTAATATTGAATCCAGAATAGTAAAAGCCTGTTGCTTCATCTCATCTTCAATTTCACGCCGCGAGTAATTCAGTTCATCAAGCTGCTTTGCAATCGCTTGCGCATGTACTTCGTCATCACTTAGTAAACACTC
>JALTLP010000208.1 GCA_027001895.1 Chromatiales bacterium
TCTTATAGATAAAGTCAACGAAATGAACAATAACTGGTTCTGCGAAAATATTCGTGCGACCAATCCCTGCGGCGAACAGCCATTGCCTCCTTACGGTTCATGCCTGTTAGGTTCGGTTAACTTAACCAAGTTTGTCACCAATCCGTTTACTGAAGATGCCAGCTTTAACTGGGAAGAATTTCGTGAAGTGGTCAAAATCTTTACTCGTATGCTGGACAACGTAGTGGATATTAATGGTTTGCCACTGGAAGGTCAGCGCAACGAAATTCTTAGCAAACGCCGACATGGTATGGGCTTTTTAGGTTTGGGTTCAACATCCACCATGTTACGCATGAAATACGGCGAGCCCGATTCGGTTGCCTTTGCCGAGCGTGTCAGTAAAGAGTTGGCACTGGCCGGTTGGGAAGCTGCGCTGGATCTGGCCAAAGAAAAAGGCCCGGCTCCTATCATGAGCGAAGAGTTTGAAGTGACTGCCGCCATGTTACGCCAACGCCCGGAAATGAAAAAAGACGGTTACAAAGTGGGTGACAAGGTTGCCGGTAAAGTATTGCACGCAAAATACAGCCGCTATATGCAGCGCGTTGCTGAAGTGGCCCCCGAGCTGGTCGACGAACTGGCCGAAGTGGGTGCGCGCTTTACGCATCATTCATCGATTGCACCAACCGGTACTATTTCATTGTCACTGGCAAACAATGCCAGTAACGGTATTGAGCCTTCTTTTGCGCATCACTATTCACGTAATGTTATTCGCGAAGGTAAAAAGACCAAAGAAAAAGTCGATGTGTTTTCATTTGAACTATTGGCATACCGTGAGCTTGTTAACAAGAATGCCATGCCGTTTACCGAAGAAGAAGAAAATAAACTGCCGGACTACTTTATTTCGGCCGATGACATAACGCCAAAGGCACATGTTGATATTCAGGCTGCTTCACAAATCTGGATTGATTCGTCCATATCAAAAACAGCGAACGTACCAACTGATTATAAATTCGAAGACTTTAAAGATATTTATATGTATGCCTACGATCAGGGCTTAAAAGGTTGCACTACATTCCGCTTTAACCCGGAAGCCTTTCAGGGTGTGCTGGTCAAAGAGCAGGACCTGGAAAATACTACTTACCGCTTTACCCTTGAAAACGGTGAAGAAATTGAAGTTAAAGGAAACGAAGAAATTGAATACGACGGTGAAACACATACCGCCGCGAATTTATTCGATGCATTAAAAGAAGGTTATTACGGCAAGTTCTGATATTTAATAAAAGGATGTGACCCATGCAATATTACCATTTAAACGAAAATGCAAGAGCAAAACGTAAACCATCTACGTTGCGTATCCTGATGATTGTTAATGCAGTATTATTTGCCGGTCTGTTATATGTTCTTGCATTACCCTTTATTAATTAGCAACAATTAAACGGAGGAAGAATGATGAATTATTTTATAACACGCTTAAAAAGCTTGCGAAATAGTTCGACAATCAATCTTTTATTCATCTTAAACAGTGTGCTTGCGTTAATCGTAACCGTAACCATTGTTTTGCCGTTATTGAATATTGTAAGTCTTACGTAAATAAAATACTTAACACAGTAAAAAATTAAAGCGTATTAAATAAAAGCGCAGGAGAGAAAGAAACATGGCTATAAAAATCGACAGTCAAATTGTTGGTTATGCAGTTGCAAAAGAAGACGAAGACGACAAAGCTGCAGAAGCAGCACTTCAGGGCGAGCAACAGCCGGAAAATGTGATACAAATGCATGAAAAGATCGAGCGCCCTGAAATGCTCATCGGTTCTACCTATAAAGTAAAAACTCCGCTGTCAGAACATGCTTTATATATAACAATAAACGACATTATCCTTAACCCCGGCACAGAAAACGAATTGCGCCGACCATTCGAAGTGTTTATTAACTGTAAAAGCATGGATCACTTTCAGTGGATTGTTGCGCTTACTCGTATTATTTCGGCTGTATTCCGCAAAGGTGGCGATGTCACCTTCCTTGTAGACGAACTACGCTCAGTGTTCGACCCACGTGGTGGCTACTTTAAAAAAGGCGGTAAGTACATGCCATCCATCGTTGCAGAAATTGGTGACTCTATCGAATGCCACCTGCGCATGATAGGCATGCTTAAAGACGAAGCCCTCGACGAACACCAGCAGAAACTTATCGATGAAAAGCGCAAGCAATTCGAAGGTGCAGTTGAACAGGCCGAAGAAAACTCAGCCAAAGACTTCCCCGATAGTGCACAGTTATGTGCCAAGTGTTCGACCAAGGCGGTAATTAAGATGGATGGGTGTATGACGTGTCTTAACTGCGGCGACAGCAAATGCGGTTGATGCTGCGTGAGCAGTGCGAATAGCTGTGTTAAAAAATGTTTTGAGTTTCCTCATTACGCATTCGGTAACTCCGGAACTCAAAACATTTTTTGCCTTGCTCTCGCACCGCTCACTGTGCATCAATATTCTTCCGTTATTCCCGCGTAGGCGGGAATCCATTTTGCAGAAATTTTAATAATGCTTATTGTACGTTCCGCTTTTAAAAATACAACGCCTTGTACTCGTGCTTCTAACTGTGCATCAACTAATAGCTGCACGAGTAATCCGCATGCAGCGTTTCGGCACTTGATGTAAATGCTAACGTACTTTTTGTTCGCTCCGCTTTCTATCAAGCACCGCGCCTTGCCTGCAAATCCCTCGCTTGCTCATAGTTTCTCACTCGTGCCGTCATTCCCGCGCAGGCGGGAATCCATATAGAAGCGAATGTGCGAGTTGCTCTTAGTGAGTCGTCATTGCGAGGAGCGTAGCGACGTGGCAATCTTACACAGTAGCATTATGTACGCGCAGGTTGGTATCCATGTCATTGTACATATCTCAATATACAATTTAAAATTTATAGCAATAAAAAATACGTTGTGGTGAGTAATGACGAAAATAACCCTTTTTGTAAATGGCAAAGCAGCATTTGACTTTGATAAAGACATGGCGCTGGATGAAAGTCAGTTGGAATTTATCGATAAAATGGACAGTGATATGGGTAAAGGGATTAAGATTAATGGCGAATTATTCAGTACCCCGGATAATATTAAACGCGCTGAGTTTACGGTTTTAAATTTAATTCGGGCGTTGCAGCAGGAGAATGAGGCGATAGTTGCTGCATCCTGTGCCTATATTTCAAAGCGTTTGCCGGACATTGATGAAGTGCATGTCAACGACACGGAATCGGGTGTGAAAGTTAAATTTAATTAACACATAATCAAATGGATTTGTTTAATAACCTGAGCACCGAACCGATTAACCTGCTTAGTCAGGATGGTATCGCAGAATATTATGGTGTTGTGTTACCGTGGCAGGACTCTGAACGGTATTTTAATAGCTTGCTTGATACAATTGCCTGGGAAAGCGACAGGGTGGTTATCAATCACAAGGAAATTACCACCAAACGAAAGGTAGCCTGGTATGGCGACAAACCTTTCGATTATACTTATTCCAATACTAAGAAAACCGCCTTACCCTGGACAGATGATTTATTAGAGCTCAAAAACATTGTTGAGCAAAAAACGACGGAACGTTTTAATTCATGTTTATTGAACCTGTATCACAACGGTAGCGAGGGTATGTCCTGGCACAGTGATAATGAAGCAGATTTAAAAAAGCAAGCTGCGATAGCTTCATTAAGCCTGGGGGCAGAACGAAAGTTTTCCTTCAAGCATCGGCAAACAAAGCAAACAGTTTCTTTAATGCTGGAAAATGGAAGCTTGCTGGTAATGAAGGGGAAAACACAAAGCCATTGGGTACATTGCTTACCACCGACAAAAAAGGTGGATGCGCCAAGAATTAATCTAACGTTTAGAACAATTGTAGATTGTTTAAGTTAATAACATTCAGGTGATACTAATGAATACGGACAACAAAATAACACTATCAATGAGTTTCTGGATTATCACGATTGTTATGCTTATCTGGAGTGTGATGGGCTCGGTTAATCTTTTCTGGCAACTAAGCATGAGTGCAGATGTATTGGCAAGTTTCCCGGAAACGCATCGGGCTATTATTATCGACCGGCCACTATGGGCAA
>JALTLP010000209.1 GCA_027001895.1 Chromatiales bacterium
AATCGCCATCAATGCTGGTATCGTTATCAAGGTAACAAAAGTGGCAAATATTAGTCCCCAGGAAAGTGACAATGCCATCGGTGAAACAAACGGATCCATACCACCCCAGCCATAAGCTGTGGGTAACAAACCCACTACGGTTGTCATTGCTGTTAAAACAACAGCACGCAAACGCCGACGACCTGCCTGAATAATTGCCTGTCGTGGTTTAATACCCTCCTTCAATGCCCGTTGTACAAACACCAACAGGATCATTGAACTGTTTACCACCACGCCGGTTAAGGCAACCATGCCCATAACCGAGAAGAAAGACAACGGTAACGGTTTCCAGAACATATCATGCAGGTAAAAACTGACAATAATACCAACCGCACCAAAAGGAATCGCCAGCATAACGGCAAAAGGGTAACCTATATTATTAAACTGGATTGCGAGAATAAAGAAAATACCAACCAGCGCAAAACCAAATGCAATAAGTAAGTCTCGCATTGATTCCTGATTTTTTTCCTGTTCTCCCCCATAATGAACTGAAACAAGTTTCTTGCTATCAGCCAGCCATTTGTCTTCATTATTTTTAACCAGATTGTTTAACTCCAGACTTTTAAGTACTTTCGTATCAATATTTGCCACAACCCGAATAACCTGAGAACCTTCCGAATGACGTATCGTTGAAAGTGCCGGTTTTTCCTGAATAGTTGATATTTTACCCAGCGGAATTAAACCACCACGATTATTCGGTATCTCGATAGAGTGTAAATATTCCAGGTTCTTCTGTTCTGAATTTGGTACACGGATAGTAACATCAACCTCTTCCGTTCCCCTTCTTATTGTAGAAACACGTAAACCACTACCGATAGCACGAAGATGTTTAGATACCGTTAGCAGATTAACACCCGCATAAATTGCCTTCTTTCGATCCAGCTCGATACGAAGTTCGTTATCACCCATTTGCAAGTCACTTTCAACGGTTAGTACACCTTTTATACTTTGAACATAAGCTTTTAAGCGTGTGGCTACTGCCACAATATCCTTACGATGGCTACCGGTTATTTCAACCTGTAATGCCCGCCCGGTTGGTGGCCCCGGTTTTTTCTTTTGCAAAGCCATTGACAGTTCCGGGTGACGCTTTGTTAGTTCATCCATAATTGCCAGCATTTCAGTTGCTGCATTATGATCGGGCCGGGTTACACTCGAAGTATAAACCACATGCAACTGCCCAAAGCGACTCCCTCTTTGCGACAATGGATCGCCCTGATCGGTTGATGTTTTTCCGGTGGTTACTAAAATCATATCAATATTTTTATTATCAACATTACTTTGTATATAATCGCTTAAAAGGTTGAGTTTTTGTTTCATGCTTTCAAGATTCGTCCCCGGCTTTGCCGTCACCTGCACAAAAAACTCCTCGATACCTTCTTCCGGGAACAGTTCAAACTTCATGGTTTTCCCGGCAAAGATTACCGCTGATACCAGGATTAAAAATGAAACAGCCACCGTTGATTTTTTATAGCGAATCGACTTGTTTAAAATACGCGCATAAATCTCTTCCATTGCAACCAGCCAGCGTCGCTCTTTAAATTTAATATCCGGCCGTGCAAAATGAACAACGTGACTCGGCAAGATAATAAAAGATTCCAGCAATGAAAATACCAGCAGCATAATTACCACTATCGGAATAGACACAATAAATTTTCCAAGTATGCCCGACATAAATAACATCGGGATAAAGGCTGCAATAGTGGTAAGTACCGTGGTAATAACCGGACCAAGTAATTCATAGGCACCAACAACCGCTGCTTTTAAGGGTGGCATATGTTGTTCAAGGTGATAAGTAATGTTTTCACCAACAATAATGGCATCGTCAACCAGCATACCGAGTACCATGATAAAACCCAGCATCGATACCAGGTTAAGGGTGATACCCATAACACTCAGGGTATATAAGCCAATAAAAAAAACAATTGGCAAACCAATGGTCGTGGTAAAAGCAACAGCCGGGCGTAAAAATGCGACCAGACAAATAAATACCAGGAACAAACCCACCACCGCATTGGTTGACAATACGCTTAAACGTAATTTAGTATTTCTTGAAAAATCACGAAAAGTACTGACCTTTACATCCTTACCGTATTTTTCCGGGATTGTTGCAATATAATCTTTTACCCGTTTTACTGTTTTAATAATGTCTGCATCTATATTCTTCATTACCAGCATGGCGAGTGCCGGTTTTGCATTAACTTCGTAATAGACGGATGCTTTTTCCAGTGACTCCTTAACCGTGGCAACATCGCCCAGGCGAACCCCACTGCCCAGCTCATTTGCTCTTATAATCAGGTTGGCAGCATCTTCCGGACTTTTAAACTGGCCAACAACCCGTAAGGTTTTCTGGCCCTGTGTCGTGTCTATTTCTCCACCCGGCGCATTCACATTCCAGGTTTTCAGTAACTGTTCAATCTGGGTAATAGAAACACGCTGTTGATGTAACTTCTTCGGATCAACAATAACACTCAGCTCAGACTTTCGGTCGCCCTGCACTCTTACCTTTGCAACACCCTTGATATTTAAAAGATCATCCCGTATTTTGTCTCCCATGCGTTTTAGTTCAAGCTTGCTAACCGGTGCAGCAATGGCCAACTGAATAATTGGAAAGATCCGACCATCTATTTCTGTTACAACAGGATCATAAGGTAAGTCTGCCGGTAATTTTGCCTGGTCAATGGCCAGTTGAATATCACTGACCATACGTGAACGGTTTGTAGTATCCGGGTCAATTTCCATATTGATATTACCGCTGGAAGGAAATGCAACCGAAGTCATTTTATTTATACCATCAAGTGATTTTAATTCCTGCTCTATCGGGGTAATAACAAGTTGTTCGATCTCATCCGGTGAAGCACCGGGGTAGGAAAAACCTATTGCAATTTTATCAAGATTAACATTTGGGAAAGCTTCCCGGTTAATCGACAACATTGCATAAAGGCCAAGCAGTATAATAAATATTGAAATAAGGTTAACGACTAATGCACGATTAACAAAGAAATTTAAAATATTTTTCATAACGATTGTCTTTAATCCGAAAGTAATTTAAAAAAGATAGTGTCCACGCTTTATACGTAAAATACTGAGTCGTCTGAAAAGCTCATACCTTTCGGTTTCATAGTCAAGTTCTGACTGAATACGTTCATTATCAAACTGGATAACAATGTTAGTTGTAGATCGGCCTGCCTTATAGCGTTGCAGGATATCTCTGTACTTTCTTTTTTCAGTTTCATTGCGGCTCCCTGCAAGTTTTACAATTTCCCTGGATTGCTTAATCTGGTTTAACTGATTATAGGCATCGTACTTTAAATCATCTTTTAACGATGCAAGCTGCTCCTTGTTTGTTTGCCTGTCAATCTGTATCTGCAAACGTTCCGCACTAAAGGCTCTTTTGTCCAGCGCATTGCGATACTCCAGTCGCAACATTCCGGTTGTATCCGTATCATCAACAGCCCCGGCAGAAGTATTACCTGAAATATTCTGCACGCCTAACGATACAATAAAGTCGAGCTTGTTCTTTTCACGGTTTCGACTTAATGCCAGCGCGGTATCAAGTAACTTGTCCTCAAGAACAAGTTTTTTCATATCATAATTATGTGAAATAAAATCGCTGATTATTTGTTGCTGCTCGCCCACTAAACTATCCGGCGATGCCACAGCGAGTTTTATTTTAAAGGGCGACTGAAACGGGCGCTTTAAAAAACGATTAATAGCAATGACCTGCTTTTCTCTTAAATCCAGTATTTTCTGGTACTGCAACTTTAAACTGTAAACCTGTGAGTCGACCTGTAATTTTTCCCCTTTTTCCAGCAAGCCAAGCTCAATATTGTTTTTTATATAACTTCGCAGCTTTTTGGCTCTTTGCAGGGACTTTTTCGCCGTCAGCAGCCGTGAATCAATTGTTGCAACCTGGTAAAAGATATCCACCAGTTGCAACATAAGCTGTTCTTTTGCTTTTTTTATATCGAGTTCTGCCAGTTTATGCTGTATATCTGCCTTGTGGATTGCAAATCTGT
>JALTLP010000210.1 GCA_027001895.1 Chromatiales bacterium
TTAGAAAGTTGATCGCGTTTTATTTGCAACTCACGTTCTTTTTTTGTTAAACGCTCGTTTACAACTTTTAATGTTTCTACTGTTTTCTGATACTGGGCAAATAAATTATCATACTCTTTAGTTGCAGGTTTGTTCTTCACCAGAAAATTTGCCGCAACCCAGCCCTGTGTACCACTTTTTGTTCTTATATTAACAAAATCACCCTGGCGGCTCATAACAGTTACTGCGCTGCCGCTGGGAATTGATTTTAGTATCGGGCTTTGTTCGTCTGCCAGTTGATGAATACCCAGCAGAATTCTGTCGGTGACATACAATGTTTCTGCCGAAACAGTCCCGGCTGCCATTAATAATATAAAAGCTAAAACAGGTTTTAATAATTTTTGTGTTGCACTGGTCGTCATTTGTTATTGTCCTTAAATTTTTTTATGCAGCAATGCCGGCATGGCGTAATAGCGCATCTATTTTGGGTTCTCTGCCACGAAAAGCCCTGAATAATTCAATCGGTTCCTCGCTGCCACCTTTTTCAAGGATAGTATGCAGAAATTCCAGGCCGGTATCGCGATCAAAAATACCCTGCTCCTCAAATCTGGAAAAGGCATCGGCAGATAAAACCTCTGCCCATTTATAACTGTAATAACCGGCAGCATAACCACCGGCAAAAATATGTGAAAAACTGTGTTGAAAACGATTGAACTCAGGCGGGATAACGACTGCAACCTGGCTTCTTACATCATCCAGTACAGCCTGTATATCCAGACCCTCTTTGGTTCTAAATTTTGATGTTTGATATTCGGCATGAATTTTAAAATCGAATCATGCATGCGCTTAAATAAATCATCCGGCATTGGCTGGTTGGTTTTATAATGCGCGGCGATTAAATCCAGCGCTTCACGTTCCCAGCACCAGTTTTCTAAAAATTGGCTCGGTAACTCTACTGCATCCCAGGCAACACCATTTATACCCGATACACTTAAGTAATTAACCTGGGTTAGCATATGATGCAGGCCATGACCAAACTCATGGAACAGTGTAATAACTTCCTGGTGTGTAAACAAAGCAGGGTCATCGCCAATGGGGGGGGTTAAATTACAGGTTAAATATGCTACCGGTATTTGCAACTGACCTGACTGATGCATAACACGTCCCTGACAGTCATCCATCCAGGCACCACCGCGTTTTTTCTCACGAGCATATAAGTCCAGATAAAATTGACCGCGGATATTATTATCTATATCACGTATTTCAAACACACGCACCGATTCATGCCATGTTTCGATACCGCTTACTTCTCTGATAGTGATGCCGTATATTTTATTTACCACGGCAAACATACCGTCCAGCACGCGCTGTTCCGGGAAGTACGGTTTTAATTCTTCCTGGCTTATTGCATATTTTTTTTGTCGAAGCTTTTCTGAATAATACATAATGTCCCAGGCTTCGAGTTGCGCCAGGCCATATTTGGATTTTACAAAGTCTGTCAGTTCATTAAATTCCTGCTCGGCAACCGGTTTTGATTTTTCTACCAACTGATTTAAAAAGCCAAAAACATCTTCTACACTTTCTGCCATTTTGGTTGCCAATGACAGCTCGGCATAATTATTAAAACTGAGTAACTGTGCCAGTTCGTGCCGCAGGCCAAGAATTTGCTGCATAATCTCGGAGTTATCCCATTTTTCGGCCTGCGTGTTTTGCGTTGCTTCAACGGCCTTGTCTGATGCACGGGTAACAAAGGCACGATACATTTGTTCTCTTAAATTTCTGTCATCGGCATACATCATTACTGCCATATACGAGGGGGCATCCAGGGTAAATACCCAGCCGTTTAATTTTTTCTGTTCGGCTGCCTGCTTCGACATGGCTATTGCAAAATCCGGCAGGCCTGAAAGATTTTTTTCGTCTTCTATCTGTTTATGCCAGGCATGGGTTGCATCGAGAATATTTTCTTCAAATTGCGTTTTTAGTTTTGACAGCTTCTGTTTTATTTCTTTAAAGCGTTGCTTTTTATCTTGCGGCAAGTCCACCCCGGAAAGATGAAAGTCACGTAAGGCATTATTAATAATTTTTTGCTGGGCCGTTTCAAGCTGCGAAAAGTCTGGACTGTTAGCAACACTCTGATAAGCCTTAAACAGTTTTTCGTTCTGCCCCATCTCGGTAGAATACTCGCTTATTTTTTGCAGGCAGGCATTATAAGCAGCACGCAAGGCATCGCTGTTAACCACCGAGTTCATATGACTTACCGGTGACCAGACCCGTTGCAGTCTATCCGCCATTTCTTCCAACGGCTGAATAAAATTGTCCCAGTTAAACGCCTGTTGCTCCAGCAATGTATCGAGTTGCTGCCGGTTATCCGCCAGTATTTTATCAATAGCCGGCTCAACATGTTGCGGCTTAATATGTGCAAACGGCGGCAACGTGGCCTGGCTCCCGGCCTTGTCGCTTTTAATCATGTTTAAAAGTGGGTTTGTCATGGTATATATATAGTATGATGCCGCTACTGTAGAAAAAATGACACTAGAGTTTACTAAACCAGCATTAACTAAACCACTGTTTACACTACACAATTGTGAAATACACACAGCGAAATTTAGATGAGCCTCGAATCTGACATTCCGTACGAAAATCTGGGCCCGGATTTGCTGCTCGATGCCGTCGAAAGCCTGGGTTTACTGACCGATGGCCGGTTTTTGGCACTGAATAGCTATGAAAACCGGGTATATCAGGTTGGGATTGATGATAAACCGCCTCTTATTGCCAAGTTTTACCGGCCAAACCGCTGGGATAACGCCACTATTTTAGAGGAACACCAGTTTGCCGAAGATTGTATCGAACAGGAAATCCCCGTCGTAGCACCAATTATCTTTAACAACACCAGCCTGCATGAATTTAAGGGTTTCCGATTTAGCCTCTACCCCCGCCACGGCGGCCATGCGCCCAACCTCGACAACCCCGAGCAACTCGAATGGCTGGGACGTTTTATTGGCCGAATACATTCTGTTGGTAGTCGATTTGCTTTTCAGCACCGGCTTAAGCTCACGCCTGAAAATTTAGGCCATAAAAATTTAACGTTTTTACTGGAAAATAATTTTATCCCGCAAGAACTAAAACATAATTATCAACTCGCAGCTCAACAGGTGCTGGAAGTGGTTGATCAACAGTTTGACTATTACAATCAGCTACCTGTTATTCGCTTACACGGTGATCTGCACATTGGCAATATTTTATGGACCGACAGTGGCCCACATATTGTTGATCTGGACGATTGCATGATGGGTATAGCAATACAGGATATCTGGATGTTGTTATCAGGCACGGATAACGAAATGGTGGTTCAGCTAAACCATATTTTGAATGGGTATCAGCAATTTTATGACTTTGACCCAACAGCTTTAAATTTAGTTGAGGCATTAAGAAGTTTAAGAATAATAAATTACAGTGCATGGCTGGCACGGCGCTGGCACGACCCGACCTTTCCATTAAACTTTCCCTGGTTTAATCAACCACGTTACTGGGAAGAACAACTTGTTACCTTGCGTGAACAACTGGAACGGTTGCAAACAAGCAGGCTGCTGGAAATTTATAACCACTAATAAAAAAGGCGGGTAATAAATACCCGCCTCTTTTATTTGCACTAGAAATAATTTTATTTCTTGGCAGCTTCTCTTTCCAACGTTTCTTTAATAACTTCGTCAGCAACGTTTTTAGGACACGGTTTGTAATGTAAAAATTCCATTGAGAACTGACCACGACCTGAAGTCATCGTACGTAAGTCACCAATGTAACCAAACATTTCACTAAGCGGGCATTCAGCTTTAATGCGAACACCGGTTGTACCAGCATCCTGTCCCTGAATCATGCCACGACGACGGTTTAAGTCACCAATAACATCACCCACGTGATCTTCAGGTGTAAAGACGTCAACCTTCATAATCGGTTCCATTAATTGTGGGCCGGCATTTTTCATTGTTTGACGGTAAGCTGCCTTCGCTGCCAGTTCATAAGCAACAGCCGATGAATCCACCGGGTGATAACCACCGTCAA
>JALTLP010000211.1 GCA_027001895.1 Chromatiales bacterium
ACCTGGCATCAACTAACTACCCGGAACTTGAAGAACATAAAGTCTATCACCAGGGATTGCTTAACAGCATTATCGAAACACAAAATATATTTGCATCAGATAAAACCCGTCCTGATTTAAAAAAATGCTTTACCAGAGTCGAAAATTTCCTGACCGATGATATTTTACGCGGAGATATAAAATTTAAATCCTTTCTGGAATTTAAAGGCTATATTAAAAAACCAAAAGATCTGCACATATAAAAAATTAGTTACATTTTTTACAATCTAATTTAATTCCCAGATTCTTACTTCGACCTTCTTCTGACATAACCCAGAGTCTATCCTGCCAGGGAGGATCATGCCTGACATGCTGGTTATGTCCACAGGCCAGCTCTGCCACCCAGTGATTCTCTTCATCCAGATGATAACCAACAATTTCCTGTAACATTGTTAAGCCGGCATGCAATTATTTCGGCCACTGTTCTTGGCCTTATACAAAGCCTTGTCAGCCCGCTCGAATAGTTGTTCTACTGTTTCATTACTTTGTATTTCTGCAATGCCTGCTGAGGCAGTGACTTTTACCGGCTTGTCTCGAAAATGAAAAGCACAGCCTTCTATCGCCTTGCGAATATTTTCACCCACACGCATTGCTGCCTGCTGTTGCGTACCAGGCAATACCACCACGAATTCTTCACCGCCATAACGGGCAACAAAATCTGCGTCACGAATATTTTCGGATAACATTTGTGCCACCACACGTAATACCTTATCACCCGCCTGATGACCGTATTCATCATTCACCCGTTTAAAAAAATCAACATCCCATACCATTAATACAAAGGGTGTATCGTATTTTACAAAACGTTCATATTCCTGGGTTATCCATTCATCATAAGCAAGCCGGTTTGGAATACGAGTGAGCGTGTCATGGGTTGCCTGTAAACGTTTTTTCTCAAGTTGCTCACGCAAACTTTCGGCTTCACGTTTAACGGTTATTAATTCTTTTGCAAGTTGCTGAACGGCTTCGTCGGAGTATTTCTTCTGTGTTTTATCTTCTGCAAGAAAGGTATCCATATGATGCCGTATCATTATTACGTGCGACTTTACACTGTCCTTTAAAGCATCCAGACTGGTTTCATTATTAAGAAAAGCGTCGATACTGTCTGCTGTTTCACTAAGACTGGTGTTTATATTGTTAGCATTTTCACTGCGCTTGTCACTGATACCTGAAATAACCTTAACTTCGTTATCAATTTCCTGTAAGCGAGTACTCAGTTCAGATAAAAATGTTTCCAGTTCCTTGCGCTCATCCTTAAAAGCCTGCTGCAATGTCATAACCAGTTCTACGGTTTTATTAAGACAATTTTTTATATTATCTGAATCATCGATTAACTCCTGGCGGATAGTTTCTGCCTGTACACTCAGATCATCCGGCAGACTCACAAGCTCCAGAAATTCGATAAGTACTTTTGCAGCTTCGCTGGAAAATGTTTCATTCGTTTGCTGTGGTTGCGTGGCTTGTTTGTTACAACTTTGTGCAATCAACTCGATTGTTTCAATCGCCTGTTGACGTGTTTTGCTGGTTGCAGCTTTTAATTGCAGGCTGCGTAAACGCTCTTCATCAAAAAGCCCAACTGGCATTTTCTTAAGCAAGGTAATTAATACAACAGGGTAGTCAACTGACATTTCCCCTGCCGGTTCCGGTTTTGCAGCTGGTTCACCAGGCTGTTTTGTTTTTTCTGAAGAAGACGCTTGCTGTGCTAATGCGTCTTCCTGTCGGCGTTTTTCTTTGAGCTCTTCTTCGTACCAGATAAATTCCTGATTTATTAACTTGGTAAACGAATGAATAAATTTCTGTACTTCATCATCCTGAATATTATTAAACTGTCTTGCTAAACCGCGCCTGAACTGCTGTGCTTTTTCAGACCACTGTACACGGTCAATACATTCTTCTACCAGTTTTTTCGCACTGTATTGCTGGGTCGACTCATCTTCCTCTGAATCAAGATCACGAATAACCGCAATAATTTTGTCAAACTGAACGCGCAGATTGAGACTGTCCTTGCCATTACGAATGTCATCACGCAGATTATTAAGCAGCTTGTTTAACAGTTTGTGCCGGGGGCTAACCGCCAGACTGATACGCACAATCGCATTGCGAAGAAGTTTTTCGACCTGATGCCATTGTTCTTCTTTATATTCAAGATCATCTAGTGCATCGTAATATTTTTTCTTCCACTGCGAAGGTTGTGTATCATCAGAAGACGACTTTTTACCAAAGACCATATTGACTAGACTCTCACTTTGTAAGCATCAGTTTTTTGCTGAACTTCTTTTAAGTGCAGCCCTTTGGGTAAGGCAACGTCCATAACTATTGGCAAGTGGTCAGAATAAGCATTGTTCAAAGCTTTAACATCCAGCACGTCCAGCTCTTCTGTAACAAGAATATGATCGATTGGCTGATGGGGTCGCCAGCTTGGAAATGTATGACATTCAACGTCTGAAGGACGTAACCTTGTTTTTTTAAATAACAGTGCCATTTCGTCACTGTCTGCAACACAGTTTAAGTCCCCCATTAAAATGGCATGTGCAGAATCATTAACAAAGTCACTGATATAATCAAGCTGGCTGAGTCGCGCTCGCTTACTGAGCGCGAGGTGCAAAACAAAAATTGTCAGCGCTGACTCAGCTTCACCATAACGCGCCATAATGGCACGACGACCGGGAATAATTCCGGGTAAACGTATATCGGTAATTTCATCTGGCTGGTAACGACTTAACATGCCACTGGCATGTTGCGCAAACTGTCCAAGGTTTCTGTTTACCTGGTGGTACCAGAAAGGAAAGCCTGCCCGCTCTGCAAGAAATTCAGCAAGGTTAATAAAATTACTGCGGATACTACCAGCATCAATTTCCTGTAAGCCTACAATGTCGTAGTCATGTAACAAGTCTGCAATTCTATCGAGGTTTGTTAAACGGAAGGTGTGTGGAATTAAATGTTTCCAGCTATGTAACACATAGTGATGCGGCTTATCGGTTGTAATACCAACCTGGACATTGTAACTCATGACTTTTATTATTGATTTTTCAACACTCATCGCGCTTAACGTTTACTTTTTCGTTACACTCTACACGGCGGTTATATCGGGCAGACCATTTCACCCAGTTTACCGGTAAGTTTTAAATTTTCACTGTAATCCACCGGACAATCAATAATGCTTACCGTATTGTCTGCCAGTGCTTTTTTCAGCGTTGCTAATAAATCTTCACCCTTTTCAATACGGTAACCTTTAGCACCAAAAGATTCGGCATATTTTACAAAGTCCGGGTTGCTAAAACTGATATTTGATGCACGTTTAAACTGGTTCATCTGTTTCCATTCTATCAGGCCGTAGGCATTGTCTTTCCATATTAAAATAACAATCGGTGTTTCCAGTCGCATTGCTGTTTCAATTTCCTGAGAGTTCATTAAAAAACCGGCATCACCGGTTACCGCAACCACTTTTTTATCCGGGTTTACCAGCTTTGCGGCAATCGCGCCGGGTACAGCAATCCCCATACTGGCAAAACCATTCGAAATTAAACAGGTATTCGGGTTTTCGCAACGGAACATTCGCGACATCCACATTTTATGTGCACCAACATCACTGATTGCAATATCATCGAGTGCCATAGCAGTACGCAAGTCCCAGATAATCTTCTGCGGTTTCATTGGTACCGAGTTATCATTTCGATGCTGGTTCATATCTTCAACCAGGGCCGTACGTAATGCCGTCATTGTTCCTGTCGTGGAGGGCTTTGTTTTTTTCATAAGCCTGGGTAGTGAATGCTTAAGATCACCTACTACACCGATGTCTACCGAATAATAGGCATCCACCTCTGCATGGTTCTGGTCGATATGAATAATTTTCCTGTCTCTGGTTTTGTGCCAGAGGTAAGGATGGTATTCAACAAGGTCATAACCAATACAGATAATGACATCGGCTTTTGCAAAACCGCAACTGATATAATCATTGGACTGCAAACCAGCACTGCCCAGCGCCATAGGATGTTTAAAAGGAATAACTCCTTTTGCCATAAAGGTGTTGGCAACCGGTATTTTCAGTGCCTCGGCAAACTCGCTTAATTGCCTGCATGCCTTACTGCGGATAACACCATTACCGGCCAGAATAAGCGGGTTCCTTGCTGCCGAAATCATTTCTGCTGCGGCATCAATTTTTATACCCTGCGGCTCCGAAGGCAGCGGGTTTTTTGTTGCGATAGGTGTATCATCAATCTCCATTTCCGCAATGTTTTCCGGAAATTCAATAAAGGTTGCGCCGGTTTTCTCTGTTTGAGCCACCTTAAATGCCTTACGCACCACTTCAGTGATAACGTTGGGCGAAAGGATACGCGAAGAATATTTTGTTATCGGCTGAAACATCAGCTCAAGGTCAAGCACCTGGTGTGACTCTTTATGCAGGCGGTGGGTACTAGCCTGACCCGCTATTGCAACAACCGGGGCATGGTCAAGATTGGCATCGGCGACCCCGGTAACCAGGTTTGTCGCACCCGGCCCCAGTGTGGCCAGGCAAACACCGGCTTTGCCGGTTAACCGGCCATAAACATCGGCCATAAAAGCGGCACCCTGTTCATGGCGAACTGTGATAAAGCGGATTTTGGAATCGAGCAGAGCATCCATTACATCCAGATTTTCTTCGCCCGGAATACCAAAAATATACTCAACCCCTTCATTTTCCAGGCATTTTACAAATAATTCGGCCGCTTTCATTTGCTCTCCTCAGGAGTAAGGAATATCGGCTTTGTCGGAAATACCTTTAAATTTTAACGCTGTCGAATATCCATTATTATTTTACTGGGTTCAGGCTGATGCCTAGTTCTGCCGAGATTCCATTTTTATTAACTGGTTGGCAACTTCAATCATTCCCTCGTGGCCACCTGCAATGGTACCACCTGTACGCCACTTACCATTGATAACCAGGGTCGGCACACCTTGTGCGCCATAACGCTTGCTTAAGTCTTCGGCCTTACGCACTTTTGCATCAACACTGAAAGAATTAAATACATCCATAAATTCCTGCTGCTTGATGCCCGCATGTTTTTCTACAAAACGAGCCATGGCAGCGGCATTACCAAGCCGGGCACGCTCTTCATGTATTGCTTTAAACAGAGGAGTGTGAATTTTATCTTCAACGCCGAGTAACTGATTCGTGTAAAAGACCTTGGCAAAAAAGCGCCAGCGAGGTGAAAATACTGCGGGTATACGTTTAAAGACCACATTTTTTGGTTTACTCTTTTTCCACTTTTCTATAACCGGTTCAAATCGGAAACAGTGTGGGCACATATACCAGAACAACTCAACAACTTCGACCTGCCCCTTCTTTACTGAAGTTGAAACGGGTGGATTGATTTTTATGTACTCAATACCTTCATCATAACTGGCTGCCTGCAACGGAGTATACATCGCAAACAAGAATAAAGTGATGGAAGAAATTTTTAACAAGTAGTTCAACACCGTTTGTCTCCTTAACAAATTATTTATTTTGAACCTAAAATGCCGAACAAGTTCAAACAACTTATGTTTACTATGACGACCTTCAACTATAAATTAATTCAGATTATAAAACATGATCTGCATCTATAAATGTAAATATTTACAACTCACCGTAGGAATGCAGGCCAGATAAAAACATGTTAACACCTAAAAAAGCAAATGTTGTAACAAACAGGCCAATAACCGCCCACCACGCCATTGGTGCACCACGCCAGCCCTTTGTAAAGCGCATATGTAACCAGGCCGCATAATTTAACCAGACAATCAGCGCCCAGGTTTCTTTCGGGTCCCATGACCAATAACCACCCCAGGCTTCTGCGGCCCACATTGCACCCAATACCGTGGCTATGGTGAAAAATGCAAAACCCAGTGCAATCGACTTATACATTACATCATCAAGTATATCCGTTGCCGGTAATCGGCTTGCTAACAGACCTGCCGGGTTTTTTCTTAAGGCGCGTTCTTTTATTAAAAAAGCAATACCTATCATTGATGCCAGTGCAAAGGCACCGTAGCCAACAAAGTTGGCTGGTACATGGATTTTCATCCAGTAACTTTGCAATGCCGGTACCAGTGGTTTAATTTCTGATGCACCTTTATCAAAGTGATACCATAGCAAAAAACCAATTGAAGCGGAGATAATCAGCAGAACAAAGCCACCCATCGCCCGCGTTTCATAACGCACTTCGTAGTAGAGATAAATCATTGCTGTAATAATAGCGAACAGGATAAACACTTCGTATAAATTACTAACGGGTATATGCCCAACGTCACTACCGACCAGATACGACTCGAACCAGCGCACCATTAAACCCACCAGCCCCATTGTGACTGCAGACCAGACCATCGCCGTTGCGACCTTACCGGCAAATTCACTGCGACCAAACAGCTCAATAAAATAGGTAATGGTTGCCATAAAGAACAGCGCACTCATCCACATCGTGGCCGAGGTGCTGGAGATTAAAAATTTTAAAAAGAATTTTGATTTTTCACTGTCATCAGTTAAAACATCGATTGCCGTCTGCCCGGTGATGCCTTCTGATGCTAATGCCTGCATTGCCGGGTTATAAATATTGATTGCAATTAAGCTTAAAGCAGCAACAATAATAAAAAGCAAACGAAACGGCTTCCAGGCCCAACCCAGACCAACAAGCGAAGCACCGGTTAAAAACAGAATGCCTATTTCGTATTCATCCATATAACTGGCATATTCATTGTAGGCGTAAACACAACCGACCAACATGGCTACTGCGTAGAGCCAGTCAAAAATAGTTAAGTGCTTAACCCAGCTCTGTTGCTGAAATTGTTGTGGAAGAATATTTTCACTCATTTTCTTAAAACCTTAATCCTGTTACTTACTTATCGGTTAGCAATGCCTTTAATTGCTCTGCAAATAACCGGTAACGCTTGTTAAAACCAAACTCATTGCGGTTAGTATTGCCGGCAAAAATAATATCAAAGTTTTCACCGCCATCTTCTCTGACAATCATTAACCAGAATCGTTGCTGCGCAATATAAAACATCATAAATACGCCTATTATCAGTAATACACAACCCAAATAAACAATATTTTTACCAGGTGCCCGCGCAATTTGCAGACCAGATGCATCACGCTGTGTAAAATCTGTCAGTTGCAGATAAAATGGTGTGCCATAGTAACCTAATCCGGCCATTGCACTTACCGCATCTTCAAAAAAAGTACCATCGCGCTTGCTAATTCCCTTGATAACATCAAGGCCTTCCTCACGCAGAACCAGTAAATACATGTTCTCAAGCGCGGTTTGTAATACCCCCATATAGGCCCTGGCAACGGTTAGCTGTTTTTCTTTTGGCACCTTCGCCTGTATATCCTTGTCAATTGCAACGTAACCACCTTTTCTGAACAAGCCAACCAGACGCACCATGGCCGTGGCAACCTGTTGCTGCATTTTAGTATTGGTTTTGTCTTCTGCTTTTATATTACTGGCTACGGTCGCCCTGGCCATTTGCAGAACACGCGCATCGTCATTAATAATTTCGTGGAACTTAAAGAAGCGCTCCATTGTTGCATTGGCATCTATCGGGATATGCAGGTATTTATAATCCTGATCAACCGACTCACGCATACCTGACAGGAAAAAATAACGTCCTTCCAGCTTTATAGGCGACATATAGTTTACATACTCACGCGCCTGACCACTTTCATCACGCGCTTTAAAAATTATGCTGGGGCCATAATTTGTGAACTGCTTGCGGGAATCTTTATCCGTGTTCGGAAAAATATTAAACTTTTTAAAGTCACTAAATTCCAGCGTGTAATTTCCCTGTGGCGTTTTTACTGTTTTACTTTTACTAACTTCGCCTTTAATCGCCAGTTGCTGCGCCTTATTGCCTTTTAATGGTTTCACAAAGAACGGGCGTATCTGCAAATCAAGTTCACTGCCACCGTCTCCAAAACTTGCCTGATAGATTGCATAGCCCCGATATATTAACGGGTGATTAACGGATATTGTTGCTGCAAAATTTTTACGTTCTTTATCATGAATAATTAAATCACTTTCAAAAGACTTTGGTTGACCAGACTCATAATGTTCGACCCGAAAATTTTTTAACTCAACGGCAAACGGTAATTCCTGAACAAGATAACCATCACGCACATTAAGAAAAACAAAGTTACTTGTTGATCCCTCTGGTAAGGTAATCGAACCACGAAAAGAAACCGACTCCCCCGGCTTTAATCTACTAATAGCAGGCACATCTTTAGCTGTTAAATCGCGTTGTTCAACTTTAATAGTCCCCAGCCATTCTTTTACTTTTAAACTTAAATTCCCGTCTATCAAACCACCGATACAAATAACAACAATACCAACATGGGTCAGAATATATCCGACTCGATTAATACCGCCTTTTCTGGCAACCAGAGTATGGTGTTTTTCAAAGGCCTCGTCTTTTACCTGAAAACCAAACTGACCAAGATATAATTTTGCTTTCTGTAAAATATATTCTTTGGTGTTTTTTGCTGCATCAACCTGCCAGTGTGACGAATGCTTCATACTAAGCAGGCTTTTCTGTTTAGCACGCAAACGGAACTGACGCATTTCTCGCAACATCACCGGCGTATTACGGTAAACACAAACGCTGGTCGACAACACTAAAAAACCCAACAACACTAAAAACCATACGGCTGAATACACATCGTATAAACCCAGTGTTTGATAGACTTCATGCCAGAAAGGGCCAAACTTGATAATGTAACTATTATAAGGCTGATTTTGCTGCAATACGGTACCAATAACAGATGCAATGGCCAGCACCACTAAAATACTTATCGCCAGATTCATTGAACCCAGAAATTCAAGAAACACGTTCTTACGGTGTAACTTTACCTGCTCATGTAAATTGTTTTTTGGACTGCTCATAACACTCTTTAATTATATGTAAAAATAGCCACTCAATCTTATGTTTTTATTAAGGCGATATATTATAGAGCCAGTGTAACTAATTCATCTTTGTTCGTTAATGGTAAAAACTATCTATTCGGACAACCTCCTTTAGTCGCCATGACGTTGCAATGTTAGAGCGCAAGTGACACCGAAGGGCGAGTACAGGGATGTGCGAACTGCACCATAGCTAATTTACTTTGACTTTATTCCTTACTGACAGATTCTCGTTCACTTCGTTTACTCGACATAAGTGCAACTAAATTGCTCCTAAAGCTTTATGGTTATTTAAACCAGAACCCTTTGTTCTGGCTTTATACCTTACCGAAAGAGTCTCGCTCACTTCGTTTACTCGACATAAGTGCAACTAAATTGTTCCTAAAGCTTTATGGTTATTTAAACCAGAACCCTTTGTTCTGGCTTTATACCTTACCGAAAGAGTCTCGCTCACTTCGTTTACTCGACATAAGTGCAACTAAATTGCTCCTAAAGCTTTATGGTTATTTAAACCAAAACCCTTTGCTCTGGCTTTATACCTTACCGATAGAGTCTCGTTCACTTCGTTTACTCGACATAAGTGCAACTAAATTGTTCCAATTAAGTTGCACTAAAAAAGGGCGACCCTATACAATAGAGCCGCCCTTTGTTAATTCTACATTTAATCGAAGTTTTAAGTTAAAACTTACTTTAAACCTTCAATATATGAGGCTACTGCACTTTTCTCAGCATCGGTCATGCGTGCTGCAATGGTTCGCATCATGCTACCGGCATCGTTTGAACGCACGCCTTTAGCAAAATCATTCAGAGCTTTAACAACATACCCTGCATTCTGTCCACTTAAGCGAGGGAAGTTAGCCGCCGGATTGCCGGCACCGTTTGGAGAATGACAACCTGCACAGGCAGCAACACCACTTTTCTCGTTACCGCCACGATAAATACGTTGACCGAGTGCAACTTTATCTTTGGCCGCTCCACCGGCTTTCGGTGTTTGTTCTGCAAAAAAGGCTGCAAGATTAGCCATGTCGTCTGCACTTAAGCTGGCAACCTGTCCGGCCATTGCTGGATCTTTACGTGTTTTACCTTTTTTAAAGTCTGCTAATTGCTTGGCAATATATTTGGCATGCTGACCCGCTAACTTTGGCCATGCCGGGTTAGCCGGGCTAGCACCGTTTGCACCATGGCAACTAAAACATACCTGTGCTTTAGCCTTACCTGCCTGGGCATTACCTGCTGCCATAACAGGGGAAGTTGCAACGAATAAGAACAGGCCTGCGATTCCAACTTTGATTTGAGCTTTCATTGATTGTGTACCTTTTTTGAAAAACTATAAAAAATAAAACGTTATCAGGACGGTATCACACCACCCTGATAACGTTTTTACTTAAATTTGATTTTAAGCTTACTTACTGCTTTTTACCATATAGTCAACAACAGCTTTAACCGCTGCGTCGCTTAAGCTTGAACCGCCTTTAGCTGGCATAAAACCTTTTTTGCCTTTAAAACCTTTAAGGGCATGTTCATAAAGCTTGGCTTTGCCCTGAGCAATACGTGCTTTCCACGCTGCTTTGTCGCCTACTTTAGGAGCACCGGCTGCACCCGTGCCGTGGCATGCAAAACAGGCCGTTTGGTAATCTTTCTGGCCGTTTGCAGAAACATTTGTCATAGCACCAACCATTAATGCAGATGCAGCAATAATTACTAATTTTTTCATATACTTAGCTCCAAATATCTATTATTAACTAAAGTTTCCAGACAGTATCAAAATAACCTTGCAACTGCTGTATACTCTAACAGCGCTAAAATACCCGGAATGACTAAATTTTGATGCACTTTATACCGATTGCCACTGCAATGGTCAAGTCACACCGGGCATTTCCATGATACAGATCATTTTGCTACCTATTAATAAAGAATATACCCAACAAGCTGAACCCAAACTGAATATGGCCACCAAAAAACCACAGAAGCAATCCCACCCCAAATACCAACAGGCAAGCTTTCTTTGCAGTGTACCTAAAATGACATCCGGGCCACTCGATGCAGGCTATGAAATCGCCTTTGCGGGTCGTTCTAACGCAGGCAAATCCAGTGCAATTAACCGCATTACCCACCAGACAGGTCTTGCCCGCACCAGCAAAACACCCGGCCGCACCCAGCACCTGGTATTTTTCGAGCTGGACGAACAACACCGTCTGGTTGATCTGCCCGGTTATGGCTTTGCCAAAGTCCCCGGCC
This sequence comes from Chromatiales bacterium, assembly GCA_027001895.1. Lineage (GTDB taxonomy): Bacteria > Pseudomonadota > Gammaproteobacteria > UBA6429 > Thiohalophilaceae > SZUA-37. The sequence continues at coordinate 11,190 of JALTLP010000211.1, forward strand.
ACCTGCGCCAGAAATGGGGACAAAACATGGCGGCCTATATTGAAAACCGCCTCGCTTTAAAGGGTGTTATTTTGCTAATGGATATTCGCCATGCAATGACTGAACTTGACCAGCAAATGCTCGAATGGTGCAGCAGCATTGGCCGACCCGTGCATATACTGTTAACAAAGGCCGACAAGCTAAAGTTTGGTGCCGCAAAAGCCAGCCTGTTACAGGTGCAAAAGAATACAGGAATTTATTCGAATGTGAGTGCCCAGATGTTTTCATCGAAGACTGGCGATGGGCTGGATGAAGTGTGGAATGTGCTAGACCGATGGAATGAATATTAACAAAATAAAGACAGGGTTTATAATAAAACCCCGTCTTTATATCTGGAAACGGCTAATACTTAAGCTGAAACTACGTCTGGATGCAGACCTCTGGCACGCAGTTCTTTTAAAACCTGTGCGGGCATATCGGCATGAGCTTCGTAGTCAATGGTTAAGTCATGGCTATCATGGCGAGGGTGCTCGACATCCATAACGTGCGGCAACATCATAATATCCCTTTTTAATTTTACCATATCACGGGTATTAAGCGTTTCATCAAGATAAACTGTAATTGTATTCATTTTGTTGCCTCCTTTGCTTTACCTATACATTATAAATAGCTCAGAAATATGCTATTAACAAGCTGTATAAAACAAATATCGAAGTAAGTTGATCTTGCTCAATAGAAATCTGGCACCATTCTTTCCCCATATAAAAGCCAGGATACACAAAGTAAATTTAAACGAATAATTCCCTAAGCAAATTAACGGGTAAGGGCTTACTGTAATAAAATCCCTGATAAGTATGACAATTTTCCTTGTTAAGGAACAAAAGTTGCTCTGCCGTTTCAACACCTTCGGCAACAATATCCAGGCCAAACTGATGTGCAATATTAATAATAGTTTTAACCAGTAATGCATCCTGAGGGTCAGCTTCAATATCAAAAACAAAGGATTTATCAATTTTTATTTCATCAATCGGCAACCTTTTTAAATGACTTAATGATGAATAACCGGTGCCAAAATCATCCAGTGATAAACGCACACCTATACTTGCAAGATGCTTAAACTTTTTGATTGTTGTTTCAAGATTTTCAATTGCGATTCGTTCAGTTACCTCAAGGGTTAAAAAGTTTTTTGCAAGCCCGGCTTTTTGCATGACTTCTTTAATGATGTAAACAAAATCATCCTTTCTGAATTGGTGCGGGCTGATATTAACCGATAATGTTAACGATAAATTTTTCTCCTGATTGAGATTGGCAATATCTTTTACCGCCTGATTTAAAACAAAGTCACCAATGCTATAAATCAGGCCTGTATCTTCGGCGATACCGATGAATTCTTCCGGGCTAATAAAACCATGCCGTGCATGTTGCCAGCGAACCAGTGCTTCAACAGCGATAATATTTCCGGCTTTACCAACTTGCGGCTGATAATATACTTCCAGCTTCTTGTCGTTTATTGCTTTGCGAAGATCTTTTTCAAGCTCAATACGTTCAACGACTTTTTCATGTAATTCGGAAAGATAAAATGCAATCTGATTCCGTCCATTTTGTTTTGCACTATACATAGCTGTATCGGCATGTTTTATAATGTCATCAACCCCCTGTTCTTCAAAGGGGAACAACGCAATACCTATACTTGATGATACATGCAATTCCTGCTCACCAATAATAAATGGTGCTTTAAACTGTTCAAGAATACGGGATGCTACTTTTTTTGCAGTTAAACTGGCGGCCGATTTATCCTTTCCAAGATGCCTTAACAAAACAAGGTATTCATCACCACCGAAACGCGATGCGGTATCTTCATCCCAGATGCAGGACTTTATGCGATTCGCAGCCTCTATCAGCAATTTATCTCCTACCGAGTGGCCTAGAGAATCATTAATTGTTTTAAAACGATCCAGATCAATATAAAGCAATACACCATAGTATTGATGGCGACGGCTGGTTATAAGCGATTGTCTTAAACGATCTAATAATAATTTTCTGTTTGGCAAACCGGTCAGTGAATCATAATAAGCCTGATATTCAATTTCTGCCTCTGCACTTTTGCGTTCTGTAATATCGCGCCAGACAACATGTAATAATTGTGTTCCCTCAAAAGGAATCGCTGTCAGCAATACTTCAACCGGAAAAACTTCGCCGTTTTTACGTCGGTGATTCCATTCAAAACGGTGACTGCCTTTTTCAAAAGCAATACGAATCATTTCGTTTGCTTTTGTTTTAGATGCCTGGCCATCCGGTTGATATTCAGGAGAGAGCTGCGATGGATGCGTATTACAAAGCTCTTCTTTTGAGTCATACCCCAACATATCTAATGTGGCCTGATTACAGTCTATAAATCTATTACCTTCAATAATTAACAGCGCATCTGCTGTTTTATCAAAAAGCGCCTGATAACGTTTGGTACTTTCTTCGAGTTTATATTCTGTTGCAACTCTTAACTTTATTTCACGCGATAGTCTATGAATCCAGTAACCAAATAAACTTAATAAAATTAATGCCGCCAATGCAATTTGATATACCAGCGTGTAGTCGACACGTTCAGAAAATTTTTCTTTAATCCAGCCATCTAAAATTGCCTGTTGCTTTTCACGGCTTATATTGGTAATGGCTTTATTTAAAATAGAAAGCAATTCGGGGAGATTTTTCTGAACACCCAGCGCAAGCTTGGTATCAAATTCTGTTTTACCGGTAATTTTTACATTGTTTAAACCCAGTTCGGAAATGGTATAGCTACATAAAGCCAGAGTACATAAAAGCGCATCAACTTTACCTGTTGATACTGACAACAATCCATCCTGAATATTATCAACCGTTACAAAGCTTATATCTGAATACTTTCTACGGATTTTAGACGCATAACCATAGTCTTTAATTAAAGCAATTTTTTTGTTTTTGATATCAGTAATTTTTTCAACATAGTTTTCGTTGTGCTCCATTGCTATCACAATCGGATTTGATACATAGGGTGTTGTAAAATTAAGGTGGGATTTTAAATCAGAATCATCCGTTTCAGACAATATATCGACACTACCTAGTTTGGCTTTTTCAGTTGATTCGGTCCATGTTTTACTTGGACTCATTTCAAATTGTAAGCCGGTTAATTCACTTATAATTTTTAAATGTTCCGCAACGATACCAATATAGTTATCATTTTTGTCAAACGCTTCATACGGTAGCCAGTTCGGATCGCCGGTAAAACTTACCGAAGGATGGTCTTTTAACCACTGCTGTTCTTTTGTTGTCAGTGTTAAGTGAACGTCGGCAAGTGTGCTGGTCAGTCCTGTAAACATCAAGCTTA
>JALTLP010000212.1 GCA_027001895.1 Chromatiales bacterium
GCAAAGTACCATCCATAGGCATAAGTCTCAAACAAGCCAATAAAAAAGCTTTTCCAGCTTAACCATTCAAAGCCGGGTAAAAGTTTGTACCATGCCGTATACATGGCTTGTTCTGGAAATAATAAATCGAAACCAATGCATAAGGTGTAACTAATAACCAGCAAAATACTGCTTGCATGACCTGTTGCTGATAAGGATATTCGTGTATTCATGGTGCACCTCCTTATTAAGAGTCCATAAATCCAGACCTTTTATCTTAGGCCTTTACCAAAAACTGTCCCATCATTCCTTTATCTTCATGTTCAAGATTATGACAATGATACATATACGGCGCTGAATCATCGGCATAGTTTTCAAATTTAGTTATCACTCTTACGGTTTCATCTGGAAAAACCAGTACGGTATCTTTTAATCCACGTTCATTTAATGCCGGTGGCTTGCCATTACGAGTAAGAATTCTGAATTGAATATCATGAATATGCATCGGATGCGGTAATGGTGAATTATTCCTGAATTCCCAAACCTCAACTGCACCTAAACGAACAACTTCATCAATTCTGGATGGGTCATAAAATGCATTATTGATGGTAAAACCATTGCCACCCCGTGCAGCGCCACCCATCATGCCCATTTGTACGTCCAGTTCAAAGTGTCTTGTCTTTACAGGTTGTTCTGAAATCCAGGTGGGTAATGTTGCCATTTTTGCAGGCACTTTGATGATATCGCCTTCCGGTTTTTTGCTGACAAAACGCATAACATTAAACGGTCTGTCATCGCCGCCCATCATACGACTCATCATTCCCATCATTCCACCCATCGCAGCGCGTTGCGGTAATGGTGTATGTCTTAGCATAAGGTCTTCATTGTCACTAAAGCTAACCAGTATTTCCGCCCGTTCAGCAGGTGCTAATCTTATTTTGCGTAAACGCACAGCTTGTTCTAACAGGCCACCGTCTGAACCGATCTGAATAAATTCTCTTTGATCACTGAACTCCAGGTTAAGTATTCGTGCATTAGCACCATTTAAGATACGCAACCGCATTTGTTTATTTTTAACAGTCAGTTTTGGGCGTACGACTCCGTTCACCAGTATTTCGCTGCCCTGAATACCGGCCATTTGATCATGCATGCTGCTGATATAACGAAACGAACCATCCTGCCTGAAATCCCTGTCCTGAATAACCAGCGGTATATCGTTAACACCATATTTATCGGGCAACTCAAAGTCCTGTGAATCTTTTTCATCAATATAAAATAAACCCGCCAGCCCGTGGTACACCTGAATACCTGTACGGTGATAAGCGTGCGAATGATACCATTGCATAGAAGCCGGCTGATTTATTTCAAACTCGGGGCTCCAGGTCTGGCCTTTTTCTACAACCTGATGTGGCCCACCATCCATCTTTGCTGGCAAATGTACACCATGCCAGTGCAATGTGGAGGATTCGTTAAGCTGGTTTTTTACATTTAAAATAACTTTATCGCCCCGACTCACTCTTAAAGTAGAACCCAGAAAGGTGCTATTAATACCGATTGTTGGGGTCTTCAATCCCTTAAAAAATTCGGTTGTACTTTGTTGCAAATTTAAATCAAATATTTTTTTCCCGTCTTGCATACGACCGAATAATTGTGGCGGTATTGCCAACGGTGATACAAAATCCTCAGGTTGATATATTGCATAACTGTTGCGTAAAAAATACAGCGGTAGAGCACCCGCAACACCTGTTAGTACAGCGGTTTTAATAAAGTTTCTTCGCGAAATCATAATTATTTATCCTGTTGTCCTGTCTATAAATGCAATACTTACCTTGTATGAACATGTCAACAATAAAAAATTCCTTATATCGATAAATTTTAAATTGATCTGTATCAAAAACTATTCAGGTTTATGGTTCTTATAAAAACAGCCTGCTTTATCTATCCTTAAATAATTCTTTAAGTTCTTCTTCGGTAGGTTGACGACGAAAAACCACTTCTTCGTTTACCACAAGGTTAGGCGAGTGCCGGATACTGAACTTTTCTACCAGTTCAGGATTATCTTCTGCAAATTTAACATCACACTCAATACCTAAATCCGCCAGCTCATGCTTCAGGTTTGCACAATGGCTGCAACCTTTAGTTGCGATAATAAACACGTTCATTTCTTTCTCCTGAATAAAACAAGGTTAATTAATAATTTTTTAAAGTTTGGTACTCCGTAAACGCAATGCATTGGTTATAACCGAGACCGAACTAAAACTCATTGCAGCCGCAGCAATAATCGGTGAAAGTAAAATACCGAATACCGGGTATAAAACACCTGCTGCAACCGGCACGCCCGCTGAGTTATAAATAAAAGCAAAGAATAAATTCTGCCGAATATTACGCATGGTAGCGCGGCTTAAGCGCCTTGCACGCACAATGCCTCGTAAGTCACCTTTAACCAGCGTTACCCCGGCACTTTCCATTGCGACATCAGTTCCGGTACCCATGGCAATACCAACATGTGCTTGCGCCAGTGCGGGTGCATCATTGATACCGTCACCGGCCATGGCTACTGTCTTACCCATTGCCTGCAACTCTTTAACAATTTTCGCTTTCTGGTCGGGTAGCACATCGGCTTCGACCCGATCGATACCCAGCTTGCTGGCGACGGCTTGTGCCGTTGTTTTATTGTCACCGGTTAGCATCACCACTTCAACACCTTCGGCATGTAAATCTTTTATCGCATTTGCAGTGGTTGTTTTAATCGGATCGGCAACACCAATAAGTCCTGCTGCCTTGTTATTAATAGCCAGCAACATAACAGTCTGACCTTCAGCACGCAGTTTGTCTGCTTGTTGCGGCAGGTCAGCAACTTCAATATTTAAACTTTGTAATAATTTAATATTTCCCAGAGCAACATTTTTTCCGCCAATAGTCCCGGTCACACCTTTACCGGTTACCGACTGGAAGTTATCCGTTGACAGAAGTTCTGCGCCACGTTCTTCTGCACCTCGCACAATCGCCTCGGCAAGTGGATGTTCACTGGCACGTTCCAGGCTTGCCGCCAGTTTTAAGTTTTCATTGTCTGTAAAACCGTTTTCAGAAACGATTGATACCAGTTTGGGTTTGCCTTCTGTTAAGGTACCGGTTTTATCGACAACCAGCGTGTCTACCTTTTCCATTATTTCCAGCGCTTCGGCATTTTTTATTAAGACCCCTTCCATTGCACCACGACCGGTTCCCACCATAATTGAAATCGGCGTGGCTAAACCCAGCGCGCAAGGGCAGGCAATAATTAATACGGCAACTGCATTAACAATGGCATGTGCTAAACGCGGTTCCGGCCCCCAGTAGTTCCAGACAATAAAGGCAATAACCGCAACCAGTACAACAGCAGGTACAAATATACCGGCAACACTGTCGGCCAGTTTTTGAATAGGCGCACGTGAGCGCTGCGCCTCTGCTACCATGTTTACAATTTGTGATAGCAAGGTATCACTACCTACTTTTTCGGCTCGCATTAACATGCTGCCTGTGCCATTTACCGTTGCACCAATCAGTTTTTCACCGGCTGTTTTAGTTACCGCAATCGGCTCACCGGTTACCATTGACTCATCAACATTGCTTTCGCCATCAAGCACTGTTCCATCAACCGGTATTTTTTCACCCGGACGGACTCGCAAGGTATCACCCACCTTGACGTTTTCAAGCGGAATATCTTCTTCCTTGCCATCCTCATACACAATACGCGCGGTATTCGGTGCCAGCCCGAGCAACATTTGTATGGCTGCATTGGTACGCGACCTTGCGCGCAGTTCCAGCACCTGTCCCAGTAGTACCAAAGCGGTAATAACGGCTGCCGCTTCAAAATAAACATCGACCAGACCGCCTTCCATTTGCATAACGGGTGGGAAGACTTGAGGCATTAACAAGGCAACCATGCTGTATAGCCAGGCAACCGATACGCCCAGGCCAATCAGGGTAAACATATTGAGATTCCATGTCGCCACCGATTGCACTGCACGTACATAAAAAGGCCAGCC
>JALTLP010000213.1 GCA_027001895.1 Chromatiales bacterium
GTGGATGTTGTTTACTGTATGTTTGAGCACGTTCAAGTAGCGGTAAAGTATTAATATCATATACGTTGTTTAAAAAGTCCAGTCGTGCCGACATACTATCCTTGTTATCAACAATATTGGCACCTGGAAACTGTTTGATACAGTCAATTAAGTATTGTTGTGGGTGATAGCTTTGTTCCGTGTTGTTGGTTTTTGTTATCTGTCCCTGTATAAACAAGTGCACATTATTTTTTTCGGCAATATTTTCCAGCCACTGGCTTTGTGTTCTAGACAGTTGTTCATAACCTAAAAGATAAAAGTTATATTGCTTATCAAGATGTTCGAGACTGTTTGATAAACTTAATGATAAGGCTGTTTGTGTATCAACAACCTCGTAGGCCGCAAGTTGTTCATGCCATGCATTCCATAGTGTGTATACAAACTGGGCTTCGCGGCTCAGGGCTTCGGCTGTTATTTCGCTGTTGGCTTCATTTATTCCATAAGCCAGTGAAATTTTTCGGGTAAAGTCTTCGGGGTTGTCCGGGAGTTTAATTTTATTGGCTGTTAATTCCTGAAAAAGTTGTAACAGACCATTGGCGTATACCCAGGGGTTGGCCGATTCAAAAATACTCTGCTGTTGTTTGAGTGCTTCAACTAGCATCAGTTCCTGGGTTGTTGAATTTATAACGTTAATATCACCGGGCTGGTAAGCTTTAAGCCAGTGCTGTAACGGAATAATGGTTGGCCCGAGCAGGGCATCAAAGCCTTGAGCGGCGCTGAGTTCAAGCAAATACTTGCGTAATACAGCAGCAATATTCGCCTGTGCTGTAAAAACGATGGTGTTGGTTAATAGTGGGAGAGTCCCAGATTGCTGCGCAACAATATGTTGCGCAAGCTGGTCAATGCAATCATCAGAAAATGCTGTCAGGTGGATATTGATTGCAGACATGTCCTGACTGCAACTGCTTTAACGTTCGAGGTATTGCAGCTTGTCTTTTTTGCCGTCCCATTGCTCGGCTTCTGGCATGGCGGGTTTCATTTCGGTAATCACCGGCCATTCGCGTGACAGTTCTTCGTTAAGTTCGAGGAAGTTTTCCATGCCATCGGGTATTTCGTCTTCGGCAAAAATGGCATTGGCCGGGCATTCCGGTTCGCACAAGGTACAGTCAATGCATTCGTCAGGATCGATTACCAGAAAGTTAGGGCCTTCGTGAAAGCAATCTACTGGACAAACTTCAACACAGTCTGTGTATTTACACAAAATGCAATTGTCAGTCACGATATAGGTCATCTGGAAACTCCTTAAAATAAAACGGCAAATTATGGCTGCGTATTCTAATGCCAAAACTCACGGGTTGCGAGTTTTTGCAGCCATTTTTTTGAGCTGTTCGAGTATATTCAGTGCCTCGATAGGGGTTGTTTGATTTAAATCAATGTTTTCCAGCGCCTGCAACAGGGCAGGTTCGGTAACAGGTGTTTCCGGTTTCTTTTCAATGCCACTTTCAGGCTGTACCGGCGGCGCATTATCGGCCAGCGCTGTCATGGTCTGGTTGGCCAGCTCAATAACCGACTCAGGCAGGCCGGCTAGCGCCGCAACCTGGATACCATAACTTTTGTCCGTGGGGCCTTGTTTAACTTTATGCAAAAAGACCAGTTGGCCGTTATGTTCGACGGCATCAAGGTGAACGTTAACACAACCCTGTAATTGTTCCGGTAATTGGGTTAAGTGAAAGTAGTGGGTGGCAAACAGGGTATGTGCTTTTATTTTATCGGCCAGATACCATGCGCTGGCCCAGGCGAGTGACATACCATCATGCGTGCCGGTACCGCGACCAACTTCGTCCATTAATACCAGGCTGTGTTCGGTGGCATTGTGAAGTATGTTGGCCGTTTCGGTCATTTCAACCATAAAGGTAGAGCGGCCACTGGATAAGTCATCCGATGCACCGATGCGAGTAAAGATTTGATCGGTTTGCCCCAGAGTGGCTTCACTTGCCGGTACAAAACTACCGATATGCGCCATGATAACTATCAATGCAACCTGTCGCATATAAGTGGATTTACCGCCCATGTTTGGGCCAGTGATTATCAGCATGTGCTGGTTTTTATCCAGCGTTATATCGTTTGGGCTAAACGGCTCGCTTTGCACCTGTTCGATAACCGGGTGGCGCCCCTCTTTAATTTTTATACCACAGCTACTGTCGCCAGGTTTGCTAAAGACCGGCATGCAATAGTGGTTTGTTTCTGCGCGTTCGGCAAGGTTGTTGAGTACATCGAGTTCGGCCAGTGCCATTGCCATTTTTTGTAATGCTTGCAGGTGTTTGTTCAGTTCGATTAAAAGATCGGCGTACAGTTGTTTTTCTCGCGCAAGCGCGCGTTCGTTAGCGCTGAGTACTTTATCTTCAAGCTCTTTTAACTCGGGGGTGATGTAACGTTCCGCAGCTTTTAAGGTTTGCCGGCGTTGATAATCGTCCGGCATTTTGTCGGACTGAATACGACTGACTTCAATATAATAACCATGCACACGGTTAAAGCCGACTTTAAGGGTGCTTAAGCCGGTGCGTTGTTTTTCGCGGGCTTCCAGGTCGGCAAGAAAATCGCTGGCATTGTCTTGCAGGCTTTTTAGCTCATCAAGTTCTGCATCATAACCTTTAGCAATAAAACCACCATCGCGGATAACAACGGGCGGGTTTTCAATAATAGCGTTTGTTAATAATTTAAAAATTTCTGGATGTTGGCTTATTTGTTTACCAAGTTGTTTTATTAATGTAGACGACAAGCAGGACAAGTGCTGTTGCAGTTCGGGTAATATTTTTAGTGTGCTGCGTAATTTTGCAAGGTCACGCGGGCTTGCGCTGTGCAAGGCGACCCGGCTTAAGATACGTTCAACATCGCCTACCTGCTTTAAGTCCTGGCTAATGGTTGTATGGTTCTGTGTTTTTATTAATTCTTTAATAAGCTGGTGACGTTGTTGTAAAACAACGGTGTTGCGCAGAGGTTGGTTTATCCAGCGGCGTAACAGCCGGCTGCCCATTGCCGTATCAGTATAGTCGAGGATACCCGCAAGGGTATGGTTGTGCTGGCCATTTATATGGTATTCGAGTTCAAGGTTTTTTCGGGTCGCAGCATCGATAAGAATAAAGTCATTATGTTTATCAACGCCGATGTTTTGTATGTGCGGTAAGGCGCTGCGTTGAGTTGCTTGCAAATAATCAATAATACTGCCGGCCGCAATGGTTGCCAGAGGAATATCGCCGCAGTGTAGCGTGTCCAGTGTAGAAGTATTAAATTGTTGCTTTAGCGTTTGCTCGGCATGTTTAATATTAAAGCCCGATTCATCCTGATATTTAAAACTTATCGGGTAGTTCTGTTGCAATGCCTGTTCGAGTTGTTGTGCGTCAGCACTGTTCAGTAAAATTTCCGCCGGGTGTAGGCGGGTGATTTCATTTTTTAAATTATCCATGCCGTTTAACTGGCAAATATTAAATCGCCCACTGCTTAGTTCCAGACTGGCAAGTCCAAACTGCCAGCCTGCTTTTGTTTTTTCGCTGTAAATGGCACAAAGTAAATTAACCTGCTTTTCATCCAGCAGAGCATCTTCGGTTAAGGTGCCGGGTGTCACAATGCGTACCACTTCGCGCTTAACCGGGCCTTTGCTGGTTTTTGGGTCACCGATTTGTTCGCAAATAGCAATAGACTGTCCCTGCTTTACCAGTTTGGCTAAATAATTATCCGCAGCATGATAAGGCACTCCGGCCATCGGGATAGGCTCGCCGTTGGTTTTGCCACGGTGGGTTAGCGTGATATCAAGCAGGTTTGCTGCCTTGTGAGCATCATCGAAGAACAGCTCGTAAAAATCGCCCATGCGGTAAAACAGCAAAATATCGGGGTGTTCAGCCTTAATGCGCAGGTATTGCTGCATCATTGGGGTGTGTTGTTCGGTTTTGTTGTTCATTAATCTGCTTTTTCAAAAAAAAGTGTAAAAAATGTGACAATTATATATTAGGGAGAATAAT
>JALTLP010000214.1 GCA_027001895.1 Chromatiales bacterium
GGATAATGCAATGTGTATATATGCCTTTAGAGGACAGTTCTTCCACGGCTTTATGGGTATCTTCAATTAACAGCCTGTCATCAGTAACATCAATATCGGCTGGTTCACCATCGGTAAGGATAAGCAGTAATTTCTTATCGGCCTTCTGGCCTTCGAGATAATGACTGGCATGTCGAACAGCAGCACCTATGCGGGTAGAAAAGCCAGCTTCAATATTTGCCAGGCGTGCTTTTACCGCATCATCCCAGTGCTCGCTAAAACCTTTAAGATGATGGTAGCGAACATTATGCCGGGTGTCCGAATGGAAACCCGCAATGGCAAACTTGTCGCCGAGTTGCTCTATCGACCAGCCGAGCAGGGTGACTGCTTCCTGACTTAGTTCCAGAATTGATTGAGTACAACCTTCCGGAATTTCATCCAGAGAAGCAGACAAATCCATTAGCAATAAAACGGCGAAGTCACGCCCGTCATGACGATGGCTCATGTTTATCCGTGGATCAGGTTGTGAGCCACTTTTAAAATCGATTAATGAACGAATCGCCACGTCCAAATCCAGTTCACTGCCTTCTTCCTGGTAACGTTGGCGTACATAATGCTGTGGTTTTAACAGGTCGAGGATACGTTTTAAATAATTTGCCAGCGCAGAATGTTTTTCCAGAATTTTGTCTATGTCTGATGCCTTCCCCGGTGCATGTAAGGATTCATACAGGGTAACCCAGTCCGGTTTATAACTTGATGTCGCGTAATCCCATTCATGGTAATGGCGTGGTGGCAGGCCATCCGGCTCGATAGTTTCTTTACTCTGCGGCTGGCTGGTATCGTCTTCGGCTTCATCGTTTTCTTCGATAAACACCCACATATGGCGGTTATCATCACGATAATCCACTTCGGTATTTTCAAAGCGTACTTTCGGTGCCAGATCACTCTGGCGGCGGGTTTTGGCAGTAAACGAAATAGCAAGGTTTAGCATTTCTTTGGTGCTGGATTGCTTACCATCTTTTAATGCATCCCAAAACTTGTTCACATACTCAATAATATCAGGGTTTTGATAACCGTGGTTTTCATCCAGGATAGCACGAGAAATCATTGCCAGTCGGTGGCGTACACAGGACTCTTTTTCCGAATCACAGGAACCTTCAACCGGAGTCGGGTGCAGGGCACAAAAATATTTTCTTAACCCCGGATACTCACGCAGAATAAGCTGATCAATCCGTGAGTCTTCAAAAGCTTCTACAGCAATACGCTGAAATGGAGAAAGGTTGTCGGCAACCTGTCTTGTTGTCCAGCGTTTATGCGCTGCCATGTGCGCGAGGGTAAGACGGTAACGGTTAATACCGGCTACATTATTAAAATCATCATACACATCCGGTACCCGCATACCGAGGTCATCGTAATAAGGTTGTGGTTTGCGTAATTCGTCGAAACCGAGTGAGTAGGGTACAAAATATTCTTCCTGTTGCCACATGCTGCGCATATACATATCAAGCTGGCGTTCATGGTCCATGTATAAAGTACCATGGCGTTCACGTTGCAACATGGCTTTACTGTCTGCAGATTGCAGGCTGAAATAATCTTTTTGCCGTTCAGGATGGTTATGGTAATTACGTACGCCGTAATCAATCCAGTTTTTTAAGCCCTCCAGCGAAAGCTGGCTTAACAGGAAAGGGATCTGTTTTAACAGAACAAGAAAGCCCTGGCTGGAATGTGTTTTATGGTGGCCATGAACTGAAGTTGTTGTACTGTCCAGCATGGAAAAAAGAATATCAAAGAAATGATTCATTTGTTCCAGCGTGCCGAGCCGACGCGATGCTTCTGGTAAGCATTGCATAAACGGTGGAATGGCTTTGCCGTTTGGCGAGCGTGACATATCCCAGACATGTCTGGATACAATTTCCAGTATTGCTTCATCACCCAGTCGGCGGGCCATTTGCGGCATTTCTTCGAGGTAAATCGAAACAGGTTCCCAGCCACGACCAATCATGCAAACCAGTGAGGCACCGGAAAGATATTTTTCAACACCGTCATTGCTCAGGTTACGCAGAGCATCTTTCATATAGTCATCAAAGCAATCTTCAATTTGCTCGAAGCTACATTTAAGCTGCTTACGATGATGTGGGTATTCTGTTGTTACTTCAGTTGTCATTGTTTTTAACCGCAGAGGCCGCAGAGGTACACGGAGATAAATATATTTACTCTACTCTTTCCAGCTTGTCTATGTATTCTCTATTGTTCAGGTTTATTAAAAAGGCAAAGACCAGTTTTCTATTTTTTTAACCGCAGAGGTCGCAGAGGTACACAGAGTTCATTAACTGTTTTTCCTCTGTGTACCTCCGTTACCTCTGTGGTTCAAGATTTTGTTTTTGACGTTTAAGCAAAAATACTATCAATAGAATGAATTAGTGTGTCTCGTATATCTTTATCGTCGGTAATCGGTGTAACCAGTGCCATATGACAGGCTTCTTTTGCTTCGATGTCCTTGTTTATCAGGGTTGCAGCATAAACCAGTAAGCGGGTGGAAATACCTTCGTCCAGGCCATGGCCTTTTAAGTGCCGGGCAGTATGGGCAATTTTAACCAGCTTGTTGGCATTGTCTTCGTCGATACCCGCTTCTTTTGCAACGATGGCCGCTTCTACTTTTGTATCAGGGTAATCAAAGTCCAGCCCGGTAAAACGCTGCTTGGTCGATTGTTTTAAATCTTTCATCATGCTCTGGTAGCCGGGGTTATAGGAAATAACTAGCTGGAAATCAGGGTGTGCTTCGACCAGTTCACCTTTTTTATCAAGTGGTAATGTACGACGGTGATCGGTTAACGGGTGAATAACAACGGTGGTATCCTGACGGGCTTCAACAATTTCGTCAAGGTAACAGATAGCACCAATGCGCGCAGCCGTTGTTAATGGGCCATCCAGCCAGCGTGTACCATTGGCATCAAGCAGGTAACGACCAACTAAATCGGAGGCCGTCATATCTTCGTTGCAGGCAACGGTGATTAAGGGCTTGCCCAACTTGTAAGCCATGTGTTCAATAAAACGAGACTTACCACAACCGGTCGGGCCTTTTACCATAACCGGCATACGCGCATCGTAGGCTGCTTCGTATAATTTAACTTCATTACCCTGTGCTTCGTAATAAGGTTCTTCTGTTATTTTGTATTGTTCGATATCTATATCAGTCATTTTTTAATACCTTTAAAAAATTTTTAACCGCAGAGAACGCAGAGGTTCGCAGAGGTTTAAATATTATTTACAAAACGCTTAATGCCATGCTTTAGTCTTGTGACATTAAAGTTAATTAATAAGCCAAGTTTTTTATCGCTTAATTTTAAGTAAGAGAGTAACTGAGCTTCATGTATCGTATTTAGTCGTTCTACTGCTTTTAATTCTACTATGACGGTATCTTCAACTAATAAATCTAATCTGTACCCTATATCAATGGTAACATTGTCATATACAACAGGCAGGCCTACTTGTGATTCAACCTTTAAATTTCTTTTTGTTAGCTCATGTTTTAAACATGCTTCATAAGCACTTTCTAAAAGTCCAGCCCCAAGAGCTGTATGTACCTTCATGGCGGAATCTATAATTATTCCGCTTACATTATTGAGTTCCATTCGGTTCATTCCTTCGCATCCATTGCTTTTTAAACTCAAAACATTTTAACCGCAGAGTACGCAGGGGTTTGCGGAGAAGACAAAGACTAACAGCAAAAATCTTTTCCTCTGTGTACCTCTTGCGACCTCTGTGGTTAAATTGTTTGTTGAAAAAAAAGCCCCTGCGTGCAGGGGCTCTCTTTCACTAAAACGTTCGTTTACTTGTGAACGCCCAGCTTGTCTCTCCAACCCGGGAAGAGTGCATCTGCATCGTGCTCGAATGACTCGAATGCACGGGCAAATTCTTTGTGCTCTTTCGCGTATTCGATTGGGTCGGCGCCTTGCTTCCAGCAGTCGTATGCCTGGTGTAAAGATTTTGCACCGGCTGCAGGAGAATCGA
>JALTLP010000215.1 GCA_027001895.1 Chromatiales bacterium
GCCCTGATGTATTTTGGATCCTCAGCTTGTTTTACGTAATGCTCATCGAGGATATTAAACAACTGGCTGGCCGTATGTGATTTTAACGACTGAACAGCCGGACTTTCCTGTGGTTTTACGATAAATTTATCAATGAATTTATCCGGCTTCTGATCCGGTATTAATTTAAGTTCAATATGTTGTTGTTTTATATTATCGGACATTAAAGCAATCTCATCGTTTGCCATTGCATCAGAATCACTCAACATGGCCGCCGTAAAAAGTAAAATGGGCATCCATCGCCGTCTTTCCTGCGCCACTCTATTTGTCAGATTGCTCTGGCGCTGATCTTCCTTGAGCAAATAGCCCCTGGCAGTAAAATAGTTGGTGAGCTTCTGGTAAAACTGCGGTGATGTTTGTTGCAGACCCGCCGGGTAAACGATGCATGGCTGATTGTTAATAACACAGGGGTGCACATAGGCATGCTGGTAATGCAACGAAATGCCATCGAGAGCGCGTTTTACCGAAGATTTTATTGATGCCGCAGAGAATTGCACGCTAACCACCCTATCCTGAGTATTCCAAGAAATAATGTCTAAATTATGTACAACTTAGCGGCATTTGGGTGTAAATCTTTAAATGGATTTTATGGGTTAGGATAGAAATAAATAGTCTTAAATAACAAGTAGATACAGTATTCAAACCTTGACAATTCTAAGAGCTATTAGTAACAATTACCTTAGTTTAGGAAGGAATAAACTCAATCGGGAAAGTAACCGTAATTTTCTCGTTACCGCTGGCACCAAAATTAAACTGCCTGACCCTGGATACGATACGACTTTCAAGTGACTTGTCGTTAAGCTCGCTAACCACGATACGCACACTGGCTACGCTACCCGATGGGTTGATTGTAATTTCCAGGATAAGCTTACCCTTTAAACTCGGATTTTTTCGCCGTGCACGGTTATACAGGGAATAAAGCTTGCTCTTGTTCTGGTCAAACGTATAGGTAACCTGTTCTTCCAGACGAACACTGGCCTTTGATGCAGTGCCCTTATTGACTCTTTTAACCGAGTTTTTAGCCAGCAGGGACTGGCGGAAATTTTTTAACTCTTTTTGAGACAAACGGGTATTTCCTGATACCAGCACCTGTTGCCCGGAACTGACTCCGCCACTGCCAACCCCGGTACCCCTGGTTAGTATATCGCTGTTAAGTTTAGCCGCACGTGTATTCCCTTTTTTTCGTCGCCCAGAAACCATGGCATCAACGGCTGAAGTATCCATTAAATCTGCAAGCTCGTTATTCAGTGCAAGCAAGCCACTGGTTTCAGCTTTTTTACGAGCTTTTTTCATTGCCTTTGTCAAAGGCTTGTTCTTTTTGGCTTTATCAGGTGCTTTCTTTTTAACCCTTGGTTTGGGTTTTGGCTTGGGTAAGGGCTTGGGTTTGGGTTTAACAACCTTGGGCTTGGGTTTTTGTGTTAAAAATTTTGCAATACGTTCTGGTACAGGAGTTACCAGCTTACGAGGTTGTGGCGGTAACTCAATTGAAGAAAAGATAAAACCAACAAACAAGGCAAGGCTTACACTAACACTAACAAAGATATTAAACCGATGATCCGTCTTGCTTTGAGGAGACCAACTTAAAGACAATTTGTTATACGCAGAAATGGCAGCCAAAATACTTCGTTCCCTGGTTAGCTTTTACTGTTTTTGGATTTTTGTAGTGCTGCGAAAGCAATCCGGGTGTAATTAGCCTGACGACAGGTTGCCAGAATCATCCGCAATACTTCATAGGGTATTTTTTCATCGCCCATAATTGTCACAGACTTACCGTTAATATTGGCGGCCGAATCCGCACGAAAACTTTTTGCATAACGAAATGTAAGTTCTTTTTTTAGTGGCTCGATAACATTGTTTTCTGGTGGCGCACTCATAACTTCATCAATACGTGCTACACGGCGACCACCAACGATTATATCTTTAGCAGTGATGGCAATAATAAGCGTTTCCTGTGGAGATTTTTTAGCAACCGATGTTGGCAGCTTAAGCTGTTTACTATTAGGCAATTTCTGGGAATTACTTGAATTTACCAGCAGAAAAAAAACAAGTATCGTAAAAATATCCATCAGTGAAACAAGATTTAAAGATGTTTTTTTACGAAACTTGTTATAACGCGCTTTGCGTCTTTCAGAGTAAGAACGTTCCATTATTGTTTTGCTCCGACATTGTTGCTCGCAGATGCAACTTTAGGCAAAGTTTCTGGTGCATCACCTATTGAAATATTCGGGAATAACTCAACCGTTTCTACGCTGGTAAACTCAACGATATCGGCAGATCTTACCCTGTCCATTACACTGATTAAGGTTTTATATTTAATTTTTTTGTCGAGTAACAAAGTAATACTTTTTTCATCCGGGAAACGACGTTTTATTTCAACCAGGATGTCGGTAAACGCTTTCCAGTTAGTATTTTCAGCAGAACGTTTAAAGCGCTTGATAACACCGAGGTTAGCGTCCTGGATATCAAACGAATCCTTACGTACTACCAGTTCTAACTGGAGTTTTATTTTTTCCTGCGGGTTTGCTTTAGCATTTGCTGGCGGCAGGTTTAGTTCAAGTACGGTTAACCTGGAAAATACGGCCGTAATCAAAAGGAATGGAATTAAAATTACCATCAGGTTCATAAATGCAGTTATATCCATTTCAACTGCATCTTTTTTCAACTGTTTACTTCGTTGTTTCATACTTTAACGATTTCTTTTAAGCCTGAATACCGGCATCATCCATCAGGTTCAGACATTTCACAGCAGACATTTCCAGTACTTCGACCAGGCGAGCTGTTTTATTATTAAGGTAAGATGAAAGCAAAATAAGCGGGATTGCAACCACAAGTCCAAACGCCGTGGTGTTCATGGCAACAGATATACTTGCCGACAACAAATCAGCTTTTTCAGCGGCTTCGGCACCGGCAACCGCAGTAAATGCCTGGATTAAACCAATAATGGTTCCGAGCAGACCAAGCAGTGTTGCAACATTGGCAAAGGTTGCCAGGTAGTGGGTACGTTGTTCGAGATCGGGCATCACTTCCATAATCCCGGCTTCGAATGCAGACTCAACAAGCTCACGATTTGCTTTAGAACGTTGACGGGCAAAACCATAATTTAAAACAACAGCAAGCGGCGACTTGTTTTGATGTGTAAACTGGTGTGCCCGTTGAAAATCACTTGCCTTAAGCATCGGCGTTAATTGCTTCCATACTTTTTTTGTCTTTCTGAATGCCGATGAAAGAAAAATATAACGCTCAACTGAAATGGCAAGACCTATTGCCAGTACTACCAGAATCGGGTACATGAAGGGTCCACCTGTTTGGAAAAATTTAACAATTTCCATATTAACCTCACTTTAAAACCAAATTAACAAATTTAGGATTAGTCCATCCTATCACAAAAAAGTGACTCAAGAAGTGACACTATTCTATTTAATGATAAAACCATTTTATTTATAAATGGATAAAAAATAATCAACTATTCTTATTGTTCTTCTTCATAAATATTTTCTAAAACACTTTGCCCGTCGTTATCCTGTCCTGACACACTAGAGCTATCACCGACAGGCTCAATATATTGTCGGTTTGTAATACTACCTAATTCTTCGATATGCAATGCAATTTCATCTTCACTGTATTCTTTAACTTCTTGCTGTATGTCAGTGTCATCATCATTACTGCGAAAATATTGTCGGTTTGTAATACTGCGGATATCGTCAACAAGCACTTCCTCATTGGCCTCATCAGCTTCAGGCGTTTCAGCTAAAATTTCAGAAATATCCGAGCCTGGAATATCTGTAATATCGTTATTTTCCTGAAAAGATGGTGCTTCTTCATTTGTTTGCAAAACATTATCTACACAAAGCTGATTGAACTCACAATCGACCTGTTGTAACAAAATTCTTCTTTGATAACGATATTCCGACAACGATATATGATTATTAGCATAATTG
>JALTLP010000216.1 GCA_027001895.1 Chromatiales bacterium
TTTTCAGACACAGAGACTAACCTCATGTTTTCTTTGTGCTCTTCGTGAACTTTGTGGTTAGTAAAACTATATGTAGAAACAGGTGTGCGCAGTGGTTTGTCGATACAACCAAAGATGGCGTAGTCTGGTATTTAAAATGTTGAACCACGAAGGACACAAAGTAATTAAAAAAATTTTCAGACACAGAGACTAACCTCATGTTTTCTTTGTGCTCTTCGTGAACTTTGTGGTTAACAAAATATATTAAGAAGGTAATACAATGTTAGTATTTGAACAAGCAAAGACCGGACGTGTTAATCAGGCACAATCTGTTAAAAAACAAAATACAGTTAACAGGATTCCGAATAAATTTAAACGTAATAAACGCCCATTGATCCCGGAAATTTCCGAAATGCAGGCGGTACGTCATTACACCCGTTTGTCGCAGAAAAACTTTTCAATCGACACGCATTTTTATCCGTTAGGATCATGTACCATGAAATACAATCCACGTGGTTGTAATCAACTGGCAATGTTGCCCGGTCTGGTTAATCGTCACCCGGCAACACCGGACTCAAGTTCGCAGGGTTTTCTGGCCTGTATGTATGACTTGCAGGAAATTTTAAAAGATGTAACCGGTATGTATGCAGTATCGCTGGCACCAATGGCCGGTGCTCAGGGTGAGTTTGCTGGTGTAGCAATGATACGGGCTTATCACGATGCGCAAAATGGTGGTCAAGGTGATCCGGACAGAACAGAAATCCTGGTACCCGATGCCGCACACGGTACTAACCCGGCAACGGCAACCATGTGTAACTTTAAAGTGAAAGAAATTCCAACCAACAGTGATGGTGATGTTGATATCGATGCTTTAAAAGCAGCCGTTGGCCCACACACAGCCGGTATTATGTTAACCAACCCTTCAACACTTGGTGTATTCGAACGCAAGATAAAAGAAATTGCCGACATCGTGCACGATGCCGGTGGTTTACTTTATTACGATGGTGCTAACTTAAATGCAATCCTGGGCAAGGTTAAGCCGGGTGATATGGGTTTTGATGTTATCCATATGAACCTGCATAAAACATTTTCAACGCCACACGGCGGCGGTGGCCCCGGTGCCGGGCCGGTAGGGGTAAGTAAACGTCTGGAACCTTATTTGCCTGTTCCCATGGTTGTTGAAAACGATGGTGAATACCAGCTAGTAACCGAAAAGTCGCGCCCGCAAAGTATCGGTCGCCTGTCTGCCTTTATGGGTAATGCCGGTATCTTGTTGCGTGCTTATATTTATGCACGTATGTTAGGCCGTGAAGGAATGCACCGTGTTGCAGAATACGCAACACTCAATGCTAATTACATGTTAGCAACCATGCAAAAAGCCGGTTTTGAAATTGCCTATCCTAATCGCCGTGCAACTCACGAATTTATTGTTACCATGAAAAAACAGGCAAAAGACCTTGGGGTTAATACCATGGACTTTGCCAAACGTTTGCTGGACTACGGTTTTCATGCACCAACAACCTATTTCCCGTTATTAGTACCAGAATGTTTGCTGATAGAGCCAACCGAAACAGAAACTCGTCAGGAGCTGGACGATTTTATTCAGGCAATGGTTGCTATACAAAAAGAAGCCGAAACTGAACCAGAAACTGTAAAAACAGCACCGCATACATTGCCTGTGCGGCGGCTGGATGATGTTAGGGCGGCCAAAGAACTCGATCTTACATGGGGTCGCGAATAATGAGAGATGATATAGCTGTGTTAAAACCTTCCTTAAAATGCTCACTTACTACTGTAAGCTCCGCTTTTGCGTCAGGTTTTGCCTTGCTATCTAATCTCTCATTATCCGCGATAGAATATAGTTGAGAGATGATATAGCTGTGTTAAAACCTTCCTTAAAATGCTCACTTACTACTGTAAGCTCCGCTTTTGCGTCAGGTTTTGCCTTGCTATCTAATCTCTCATTATCCGCGATAGAATATAGTTGAGAGATGATATAGCTGTTAACGAATAATGAGACACTCAATTACGGCGTTGGAATAAAAATTTTAAATACTCATTTACTATCTGTAAACTCCGTTTTTAAATTTTTATTCCGCCTTGTACTAGAGCGCCTCATTATCCGTTATGGAATGTAGTTATAGAAAAATAAATAGTAACCGTCATGCCCGCGAAGGCGGGCATCCATAAGTAAGTTAAAAAAACAGATTCCCTCCTTCGCGGGAATGACGCAAAAGATACCTTAGAATATTAATTTTATTAATGAGTAGAGTTTTATTTTTAGAAGAATGTATTTTGAGTTATCCTCAGGGGTACTGAACTTAAATTTTCGGCCGGATACAGGTAGTGGATTACTTCCCGTGAACGCGAGAATCCAGTATATTAAGAATATATAACTATAAACCAAGGAACACTTTTGTCTAAACCCGGTAAAACAGGCCTGACCCGAATTATCCATGCAACAGCTTACTCCTTGCAGGGCATCCGTGCGGCGTTAAAACATGAAGCGGCTTTTCGCCAGGAAACATTGCTTGCCATTATTCTTATTCCACTGGCATTTTTTATTACCCAGGATATTGTTAAACTGATTTTATTGATAATCAGTCCGTTACTTGTATTAACAGTTGAAATTTTAAATTCAGCCATTGAAGCGGTAGTTGATCGTTTTGGTGAAGAACAACACGAACTCAGTGGCCGTGCAAAAGATATGGGTTCTGCTGCGGTTATGTTTAGTCTTGTTATTACAGCCACTATCTGGGGCTTTATTGTTTACGATACGTTTTTAAAATAACTAAAAATTTTTAAAGGATTTATTATGTCAGCACTTATTTGCGGTTCATTTGCATACGATACCATTATGGTTTTTCATGATCAGTTCAAGAATCATATTCTTCCTGACAAGGTTCATATGCTTAATGTTTCATTCCTGGTACCAGAAATGCGCCGTGAGTTCGGTGGTTGTGCCGGTAACATTGCTTTTACCCTTAACATGCTCGGTGGTGACGTATTGCCAATGGGCACTGTGGGCAATGATTTTGGGCCTTATGCAGACTGGATGGACAAACACGGATTAAGCCGTAAATACCTAAAGGAAGTGGACAGCTATACCGGTCAGGCCTTTATTACTACCGATATGGATGACAACCAGATTACAGCCTTTCACCCAGGCGCGATGGGCTTTTCACATGAAAACAAAATTTCCGATGCTCCAGAAGCAACACTCGGTATTGTCTCACCGGATGGACGTGATGGTATGTTGCAACATGCTGCTCAGTTTGTCGAACAGGATATCCCGTTTATCTTTGACCCTGGCCAGGGTATGCCAATGTTTAATGGCGAAGAATTATCGGCCTTTGTTGAACAGGCAACTTATGTAACGGTGAATGATTACGAAGGTGAAATGTTGGCAGAACGTACCGGCAAGTCACTCGAAGATATTGCCAAATCGGTTAAGGCGTTAATTGTTACTCGTGGTGGCGAAGGTTCGGATATTTATGTTGACGGCAAAGTAATAAAAATTCCTTTGGCAAAAATAAGTGTTGCCCAGGACCCAACCGGTTGTGGTGATGCATTCCGTGGTGGTCTGATCTACGGCATGATGAATGATATGGACTGGGAAACAACCGGTCGCATTGCATCGCTTTGTGGCGCAATTAAGATAGAGCAACTTGGGCCGCAGAATCATTCGTTTACAATGGATGAATTCAAGGCACGTTATAAGGAAAGTTTTGCTAGTGAGTTTTAGTTTTTAGTATTGCCATTGCGAAGTTATAAAATAACGCTGACCGCCTTATTTTCCGAGTAAAAGTATTTGTAGCGGAATGTGTTTATACTGCTAAGGGCGGTCACCGCTTCCTGGATTTTAGCGGTTATTTCCGGGTTGAGGTTTTACGCTCTAATACCACAAAACTATGTGCAAATGCGTTCTTTTCATCGGCGCCAACTTCGAGACGCGCCACTTCTTGCCAGCAATCAGCCGGGTAGTTGGGAAACCAGGCATCGCCGTCCAGCTCGGTATGCACAAAAGTCAGGTACATGCGATCCGCTTTGTCGAGCATTTGTTCGTAAAAAGATGCGCCACCAATAATCATGGCTTCTTCTGCACCATTGGCGGCTTTTACAGCCTGTTCGATTGAATTAACCACCACGGCACCATCGGCTTTGTAGTTACTATCGCGCGTAATAACAATATTGGTTCTTTCAGGTAAAGGCCTGCCACCAAATGACTCGAAGGTTTTTCGACCCATAATCACCGGCTTACCCAGCGTATGTTTACGAAACCACTTCATGTCAGAAGGCAGCTTCCACGGAAGACTGTTGTTTATACCAATAACACGGTTGTCGGCCATTGCGGCAATAATGGAAAGTTTCATTTCTTTACTCGTTTATTGTTATACAGCAACCGGTGCTTTTATATGTGGATGACTCTCATAGTTAACAAGTTCAAAATCATCATATGTAAAATCAAATAAATTTTTTACATCCGGGTTTAGCTTCATTGTTGGCAAAGCAAAGGGCTCGCGTGATAGTTGCAGGTCAACCTGTTCCAAATGGTTTGAATAAAGGTGTGCATCGCCGAGTGTATGAATAAAATCTCCCGGTTTTAAATCACAGGCCTGGGCAACCATCATGGTTAATAATGCATAGGACGCAATATTAAACGGTACACCCAGAAATATATCGGCACTGCGTTGGTATAGCTGACAGGACAACTTACCATCGGCAACATAAAACTGGAAAAAAGAATGGCAAGGTGGTAAGGCCATGTTTTCTATCTCTGCAACATTCCATGCACTTACAATAATACGACGTGAATCAGGATTGTTTTTTATCTGGTCGAGAATAATCGCTATTTGATCGATATGTTTACCATCCGGTGTTGGCCAGGAACGCCATTGCGAACCGTATACCGGGCCAAGGTTGCCGTTTTCATCCGCCCACTCATCCCAAATGCTAACGCCGTTTTCTTTAAGATAAGCGATGTTGGTATCACCCTTTAAAAACCACAGCAGCTCATGAATAATGGAACGTAGGTGACATTTTTTTGTTGTAACCAGCGGAAAGCCTTTACTTAAATCAAAACGCATCTGATAACCGAATACGCTGACGGTGCCGGTGCCGGTGCGGTCTTCTTTTTTTATACCGTTATCTCGCACATGTCGCATCAAGTCTAAATACTGCTTCAATTTTTCACTCCTGTAATTCCTGTTACCCTGATAATTTATCTGTAAATTGAGCTTCTGTGTCCGATATCTAAAATCCAGACAATGAGTTCATCATCGTTAATTTCATACACAATCCTGTAACTACCCACTCTTGTTCTGTATGCATTATCTTCACCCACTAATTTCCTGGTATCTGGGCCTCTTGGTGTGTTTCTCAGGTAATTAAGCTTTTCATCTATTCTTTTTCTAACTTTACCTGGTAATTTTTTGTAAGCTTTTTCTGCTTTCTTGCTAAAGTTTATCTTGTACATTTTTATTATCATCCCTGCTATTTTTTAGCCCCTTACCAAAATTCCATTGAGCCATTTCATCCTTTGAATTGCCAACTTCTTTTTTTTGTCTTTTTATCTCCGCCCTGTCTTGCATGTCTTCTTTCAGGTCCTTTTTCATTTATTGTTCTCCATTTTTATGAAAATCTTCAACTGTTTTTCTGTCCTGCTTATCCTCTTCTTCATGAACTTTTTTTAAAAAAAAGTTGTATGCATCCTTGTTTATTAAAACAGATAATATATCTCCACTTTCATCAACAATTGCAATATCATCATCAATGGGGTCTTTTTCCTCAATTAATGTGCGTAAACCATCTCCAATCTCTGCTTTTGTAATTTCCCTCATAAATTTCCTCCTTAAGCTAAAATTTTTATTTTCTGTATGCCAGCCAGAGTAATACCACACCCACTAAAACCAACGGTAACGACAACAACATACCCATGGTGACAAAATCAAATGCCAGGTAGCCAATATGTGCATCCGGCAGGCGAACCGTTTCAACCAGCATTCTGAAAACACCGTAGCAAACCGCAAACACACCGGACACGGCCATGGTCGGGCGTGGTTTTTTCGCAAAGCTCCAGACAATAATAAACAGCAATACACCTTCTAATAAAAATTCGTATAGCGGTGTCGGGTGGCGAGGTTCCGGGCCAGCAGCAGGAAAGATCATACCCCAGGGCAGATCAGTTGGTTTACCCCATAACTCGGCATTAATCAGGTTACCAATGCGGCCGGCTCCCAACCCGATAATAACGCAAGGGGCGGTAAAGTCGACTGTCTCGAAAAAGCCTTTTTTATAACGCCGGCCAAACAGCCACATACCAATCAGAACACCAAGTAAGCCACCATGGAAAGACATGCCACCCTGCCAGATTTTAAACATAAAGGTCCAGTCATGTGCCATTTGTTGCCAGCCGTAAAAAAGTACGTAACCAAAGCGGCCGCCTAAAATAACGCCCATACCAACATAAAAGACCCAGTCGTCAACCTGTTCTTTTGTCCAACCTGAACCGGGGCGTTTTGCCTGCACGCGGCCCAGCCACCAGCCACCGACAAAGCCAATTAAATACATTATGCCGTACCAATGTACCGGCCAGCCAAAAACCGTAAATGCGACAGGGTCAAAATTGAGGGTGATCATGCTTTACTCTTTTTATATTGTACAAATGCAATATCATATCATGAATGGATTTGTGCCATAATCCCAAACACCAATAAATTAAAGCCGGATTTTTATGAGCCAGTTAAGCAACCGACTTGCCAGCGAGACAAGCCCCTACCTGCAGCAGCATGCCAGCAACCCGGTACATTGGCAGCCCTGGGACAAAGAGGCTTTAGCGATTGCAAAACAAACCAATAAGCCCATCCTGCTTTCTATTGGCTATTCGGCCTGTCACTGGTGTCATGTTATGGCACACGAATCTTTTGAAAACAAAAAAATAGCTGCGGTAATGAACGAATTATTCGTAAATATAAAAGTTGACCGAGAAGAACGCCCCGACCTGGATAAAATTTACCAGAGTGCACACCAGTTACTAAACCAGCGCGGCGGTGGCTGGCCGTTAACCGTAATACTGACACCCGAAGAACAGATTCCATTTTTTGCCGGGACTTATTTCCCGGATACACCCAAACACAATATGCCGGCTTTTGCTGATGTGCTGCAACGTGTTGAAGCTTTTTACCGTGAGCATCCTGAAGATATCGACAAACAAAATTCATCACTGCAAAATGCCTTACATAACATGGCCAATATTCCGGTGAGTGACGAAAGTCTTAATAGTTTACCTATTGATGCCTGTCGCCAACAACTGGCTAAAACCTATGATAAAAAATTTGCCGGTTTTGGCGATGCACCTAAATTTCCCCATCCAACTAATCTGGAATTTTTACTCCGCCATTACATTGTTACCCGGCAAAGTGGCCAGGCCGATGCGGCTTCTTATGCCATGTTAACCGAAACATTAGCGGCAATGGTAAAGGGTGGGCTTTACGACCAGCTTGGTGGCGGCTTTTATCGTTACTCGGTTGACAAGCAATGGGTTATTCCACACTTTGAAAAGATGTTGTACGACAACGGTCCGTTGCTTTCGCTGTATGCGCAAACCTATTCAGTTCTAAAAGAGCAAAACTTTAATATTTTCAGAGATGCTGCAGAACAAACCGCTAACTGGCTTATCCGTGAAATGACTTCGAATGAAGGTGCTTACTATTCTACTCTTGATGCAGATTCCGAAGGCAAAGAAGGGACTTTTTATATATGGAGTAAACAACAGATTAAAGAAATATTAACTGACACTGAATACAAAATTGCAGAAAAATACTACGGCTTAAACGCAAAGGCAAATTTTGAAGGAAAATGGCACCTTAATATACAGGCATCCGTCGATAGTATTGCAAAAAAATTAAAACTATCAGAACCTGAAGTCACAGAGTCGATTGCAACTATTAAGCAAAAACTGTTTAGTATTCGAGCCAAACGTATTCCCCCTGGCCGGGACGAGAAAATCCTGACCTCGTGGAATGCTCTGATGATTAAGGGCATGGCAATTTCCGGGCGGCTTCTGCAAAATGATAAATTTATTTGCTCTGCACATAAGGCCATTGATTTTGTTCGCGACACCTTGTTTAAAGACAAGCGGCTGTTAGCAACCTGTAAAGATGGCAAAGCACATTTAATGGCCTACCTGGATGATTATGTTTTTTTAATTGATGCATTGCTGGAATCATTACAGGCACGCTGGCGTAGTGAAGATCTTGAATTTGCTATTGAGCTTGCCGATATTGTTATGCAACATTTTTATGATAGCGAAAAGGGTGGTTTTTATTTTACGGCAAATGACCACGAGCAACTTATATCAAGACCCAAACCCTTAATGGATGAGGCCATTCCATCAGGTAATGGTATTGCGGCCTATGCTCTGAACCGGCTTGGGCATTTAACTGGTGAACAAACTTATATTGATGCCGCAGATAAAACCCTGCATTATGCATGGTGTTCAATAAACGAAATACCTTATGCCCATGCAGCCTTATTATTTGCACTGGATGAAACCTTGAACCCGCCTACGATTATTGTGATTCGTGGTAATGAAAACGAAATTAGGCAATGGCAACAGGCTGTCGATAAAAATTATCAACCCAATAAAATGGTCTTTGCAATACCTGCTTCGCTTACTGACTTGCCGGGTATATTAAATGAACGTAAAGCCACGGATGCTCCCATCGCTTATGCCTGTTCTGGTACAAGTTGCAAACCGGCTGTTAGTGATCTTAGCGAACTGGAAACAGTTTTTTGTTGATTATTGTGTAATCTAAACTAATACTCAGTTCGATTTTGTGTTCAGTTATGGATTCCCGCCTGCGCGGGAATGACGGGTATTTTGTAGTTATACGATATTTTTTTTGCTTTTCATTAATAATAAACATTCATATATATTGCCCTGAAATTTTTTATTCTTGCACAAGCGCCTGGAAGTGCGCAGGTAGGACAATGCAGGAGCAATTGCCGAGAAATCCATTTTATATCAGGTATATTTTTGACATAACATGGCTCATATACATCATAAATATTTCAAAAACACTTTTTTGGTCATTCCCGCGCAGGCGGGAATCTATTAATATACCTGCTATGGAAAGGATACCATGCGTTTACATATTGGCCTGCAAACCTGATGGCACATTATATATTGGTGTAACATCGAATATTATTAAACGTATATGGGAGCACGAAAACGAGCTCGTAGATGGCTTTACAATACAATATCACGTCCACACACTGGTCTGGTATGAAATACACCAAAATATGGAAAGTGCAATTACAAGAGAAAAACAGATAAAAAAATGGAATCGACAGTGGAAAATAAATTTAATTACTGACAGTAACCCTCACTGGAATAATCTTTACCCCAGCTTAAAATGACCTGAACAAGCCAGGCACAAGCAATAGTCTGTAAATTAATGACGGTCATCTGTAATGACAATTAAAAACCGACGAATATGTGTGAATACCGGCATCACGAATACACCTTTGCTGAATATTTGCTTTATATACTAGTCGATTATAGCTGAATCCGCTAAGATCACAGTTAATATTAACCTGTAATTCTGAACAATGAGCAACAAGTCAGACAATATTTACGCCAAAAAACAAACTCACCTTGTTGACTTTGTATTTGACAAGGCCGTTGTAAACGTGTTTCCGGATATGATTCGACGTTCAGTACCGGGTTATGAAAATATCATTACGATGATCGGCCTGTTTACCGAGCAATACGCACAGCAAAATTCACAATGTTATGATCTGGGTTGTTCTCTCGGCGCGGCAACGCTTGCAATACGACATCATATAAACAAAGCCGGTGTATCAATTATTGCTGTTGATAATTCTGAGTCAATGATTGAGCAGTGCCAGCAAAATATTAATGCCGACCCTTGTGCTGTTGATGTAAGGCTGATCTGTGATGATATTCAGAATATAGATATTCAGAATGCATCCGTTGTCATCCTGAATTTTACCTTACAATTTCTGCCGCCTGAGAGCCGCGAAGCATTACTGAGTAATATAAATAAGGGTATGAATAAAGGGGGCGTGCTGGTTTTGTCTGAAAAAATTACTTTTGATGATCCGCTGCAACGCAACAGCAATATAAAATTACACGAAGCCTTTAAAAAGGCTAACGGTTACAGCGAACTTGAAATCAGCCAGAAACGCAGCGCACTGGAAAACACTCTTATCCCTGAAACAGTTGAAACACACCAGCAACGTTTAAAAGATACAGGTTTTACTGAAGTAAGCACCTGGTTCCAGTGTTTTAACTTTGTCTCTATGCTTGCAATCAAATGACTGTTTATAAGCCGCTTTTGGACTTACTTGCCGCTGATGAGCCGCCGTTAAGGCGCTGGGCTACACTGATACCTGAACAAATCAAAAAAGGACTGGACCCAAAGCGCTTTGGAAAGTTAGAACAATGGCAAAAAGCCATTAACACTTTACCTGAACTGAGTGTTAGCGCTATTGAATTAACCGATAAAGTAGCCCTGTCGACTTCGGATACTATAACGGCTGAAGATACCGAAAAAATAAAAACTGAACTTAAACAACTTCACCCCTGGCGGAAAGGGCCGTTTGATTTTTTTGGAATACATATTGATACAGAATGGCGCTCTGACTGGAAATGGGACAGAATAAAAAACCAGATAAAACCACTGCAAGGTAAAACAGTCCTCGATGTTGGTTGTGGTAATGGCTACCATTGCTGGCGAATGGCCGGAGCGGGTGCCGAACTGGTTATCGGAATCGATCCAACGGCTGTTTTTGTAATGCAATACCAGTTAATGCAAAAATATATTCAATCCAGAAAGGTTTTTGTTCTGCCCGTTGGTATTGATGATGTACCTGAAAACCTGCAAACTTTTGATACGGTTTTTTCGATGGGCGTTTTGTATCATCGCAAATCACCTGTTGAACACCTGCAACAACTTAACCAGTGTTTAAGGCCGGGTGGTGAGCTTGTACTCGAAACGCTTATTATCGAAAGCGAAAACGATGAATTACTCTTCCCGAAAGATCGTTATGCACAAATGAGTAATGTCTGGTTTATCCCTGCTATACCGCTGCTAATTAAATGGCTGGAACGTTGTAAATTTAAAAATATCCGGGTTGCTGATATAAACCAGACTTCAACAGAAGAGCAACGCGCCACAGAATGGATGACGTTTCACTCACTTGCAGATTTTCTTGATCCTGATAACAGGGATTTAACCGTTGAAGGTTATCCTGCACCAAAACGAGTTGTTATTTTAGCTGAGAAATAGTCTGGGCTGGTTGTGCTTGTTATCGAGAAACAGCAAGGTGGGCGGTCTCGTTGTTTACAACGTTTTTAGCACAAACAAAGGTCTTGCGTTTCTTAAAAAAAGAGCAGGCCAGATGACTAAACCGGGTCGTCGGATTCAACCGGTAAGCCGGCTAACTTCCATTCCGGGAAACCATCCTGTAAACGCCGGGCTTTTAATCCCTTGTCACGTAATTGAGCCACAGCATCAAACGCAAGAATACAATGTGGGCCACGGCAATAGGCAACGACTTCCTGTTTGGAATCAAAGTATTTTAAATGTTCTTCCAGCTCATTTAAGGGGACATTGACCGCACCGGGCAGATGGCCTGCGGCGTATTCTTCGGCAGGACGTACATCCAGCACACTGACCAGGCCTTGTTTGACCCTGTCGAGCAATTCATCGCGTGGAATGGGTTCCAGCGAGTCTTTTACATCAAGGTAGGTACTTACTAACTTGTTAACCTCGGCAATATGGCGTTCTGCTACACCTCGTAGGGTGTCGAGCAGGGTAATCACATCGTCACCACTGAGTTGGTAATAGACTTTTAAGCCCTGTTTATGGCTAGTTACCAGCCCGGCCTGACGCAAATGTTGTAAATGCTGGGACGTATTGGCCACAGTCAGCCCAGATACATTTGCCAGTTCTTCTACGCTGCGTTTGCCCTGGGCAATAAACTCCAGTAATTCCAGTCGGTTAGCATGACTAAGTGCCTTGCCGACCCGTGCAAATTGAGCAAACAGCTCATGTTTAAAGTTGGTTGACATTTGTACAATATCCGCTATTATACTATTCAACTAATTAATTGAATAGTTAGATTGAAAGTATTCCTATTATAGCTGTCCTAATGTTTTCTACCAGCTTTGCCGACGAGGTTATTATGAAAATTGATGTATTGGTTTTGCAGTATGAAAAAGAAATTCGTATGGGCTTCTTTTTTGGCATGCTGGCAATTATTGGTATTTGGGAGTTACTGGCCCCCCGCCGGGCATTGACCGTATCGAAAACGATTCGCTGGCTAAATAACCTCGGCCTGGTATTTTTTAACAGTTTTATTCTTCGGCTGGTTTTTCCTGTTGCCGCCATTGGTGTTGCGGCCATAGCTCAACAACATGCCTGGGGTTTGTTTAATAATATTTATATATCCCCGGCGGCAGCGGCAATATTATCCGTTGTTATCATGGATCTTGTTATCTATCTTCAGCATGTCATGGTGCATGCTATTCCATTGTTGTGGCGATTGCATCGGGTGCACCATGCCGACCCGGATTATGATGTTACGACAGGCGCACGATTCCATACGCTGGAAATAATTTTATCCATGGGTATTAAATTTGCCACCATTGTTTTACTGGGTGCGCCTGTCTTTGCCGTTATTGTTTTTGAAGTTGTTTTAAATGCTACCGCCATGTTTAACCACGGCAATATTCGTTTGCCAGGAATAATAGATAAGTACTTACGTTTAATCGTTGTGACACCCGATATGCACCGGGTGCATCATTCGGTCGAAGACGATGAAACCAACAGCAACTTTGGTTTTAACCTGCCGTGGTGGGATCGTTTGTTTGGTACTTACCGTGACCAGCCACGTGGCGGGCACGAAGGCATGACAATTGGTATCCGCAAGTTTAAAGAAGCGAAAGACGTATCATGGATAAGCGGTATGTTAACCCTGCCATTTAAAGGAAGCATAAGCGGCTATACCATTAACCGTCGAAGCTGGAACGATAATGATAATGGAGCAAAGTAATGAAAAAGCTTTTACATTATCTTGTTTTTATTGTGCTTGTTGTCGGTATCAGTTTTGCCGTTGTTTATCGGGATCAGCTTAATGCCGATGGGCTTGAAAACTGGGTAAGCAGTTTTGGTACGGCAGGGCCTGTCATTTTTATGCTGGTGTATATTATTGGTGCGGTGTTTTTCTTGCCGGGTTCAGTACTAACGCTGGTGGGCGGTGCATTGTTTGGCCCGGTATGGGGAACATTTTATAATTTAAGTGCTGCAACAATCGGCGCAATTATTTCATTTGTTGCTGCCCGTTACCTGGCACAGGACTGGGTTGAAAAGAAAACAGCGGGTCGTTTAAAGGCATTAAAACAAGGTGTAGAAGGCGAAGGCTGGAAGTTTGTCGCGTTTGTTCGGCTGGTGCCACTGTTTCCGTTTAACCTTTTAAATTACGCACTGGGCTTAACCAATATAAAGCTTTGCCAATACTCGTGGGCAAGTTACCTGTTTATGTTACCGGGTGCTTTTGCATATACTTATCTGGGTTATGTCGGACGCGAAGCAGTGGCCGGTGATGAAGCGATTATAAAAAAAGCAATGTTCGCCCTGGCTATTCTGGGTATCGTTGGCTTTTTGCCAAGTCTTATTGGAAGATTGCGTGCAAAGCCGATGATAAGCGTGGATGAGTTAAAGCAGAAACTGGACAATAATGACGATTTGCTATTGCTCGATGTGCGTAGCGAGCAGGATTACAATGGTGAGCAGGGACACATAAAAGGTTCCGTACTTCTCCCGGTAGAAGAATTAGCCGGGCAACTCGATAAATTAGCGGATTACATTGAAAAAACAGTTGTTATTATTTGTCGAACCGACAAACGCTCAACAAAGGCTGCGCAAATACTAGCCAAAAATGGCTTTGCGGACGTACATGTGGTTAAGCAGGGCATGACAGCCTGGAATAAACTGGCCAATACAGGGTAAACAGCTGTTTTTTAGCAAATAAGCTCTATAATTTAAGGGGCAAAATAATAATGACTTCTTAAATTTTGGGTAACAAATGCATCCATGGGTTGGCAACATAAACGTTGATAGCCCTGCTCTTTTCGCAGGCAGAATTCAGCAATTTTTAATTATATTGTTGCTGTTTTTGTGGCACCAGTTTGCTAGTGCTGCCAGTATTCTTGAACTAAACGATAAGCAATCCAGTTACAAGCTGGGAAAATATATAAGTGTACTGGAAGATCCCGGTGGTACACTCGATATTAGCGCGATTAGCTCGCCTGAGTTTAAGGATAAATATAAAACTTTTAGCGAAGATTCGCCTA
>JALTLP010000217.1 GCA_027001895.1 Chromatiales bacterium
CGCCCGACCAACAAGCTGCCATAGATCAGGTTATTAGCAATATGCGGAGTACTAACCCGATGGATCACCTTGTTTGTGGTGACGTTGGTTTTGGCAAAACTGAAGTAGCAATGCGTGCAGCCTTTATCGCCGTACAAGATGGTAAGCAGGTTGCCGTACTCTGCCCGACCACACTGTTAACCCAGCAACATCTTGAAAATTTTCGTGACCGCTTCGCAGACTGGCCGGTTAAAATAGATTCGCTATCACGATTTAAAACAGCAAAACAAACAAAAGAAACACTGTCTGAACTGGCTCATGGCAAAATCGATATCATTATCGGCACACATAAACTGATACAAAAAGATATACAGTATAAACGGCTTGGCCTTGTTATTATTGACGAAGAACATCGCTTTGGTGTGCGCCAGAAAGACCAGTTTAAATCATTACGTTCCGAAGTGGATATACTGACTTTAACCGCCACGCCGATACCACGAACGTTAAACATGGCCATGTCAGGAATTCGCGACCTGTCTATTATTGCCAGCCCACCGGCTAAACGTCTGGCGATTAAAACATTTGTTAACCAGTGGGATGATAATTTAATAAAAGAAGCCTGCCTGCGTGAAATTAAACGTGGCGGCCAGGTATTCTTTTTACATAACGATGTAGAAACAATAGAAAACCAGGCCGATAAAATTGCCGAGCTACTACCCGAAGCCAGCGTTGAAGTTGCCCACGGGCAAATGCGTGAAAAACAGCTCGAAACCACGATGAGTGATTTTTATCATCAACGATTTAATATTCTGGTCTGTACCACGATTATCGAAACCGGCATTGATATACCAACAGCCAACACCATTATTATTAATCGTGCTGACCGACTCGGTCTGGCACAGCTATACCAGCTACGTGGTCGCGTTGGTCGTTCACATCACGGCGCTTATGCCTATTTAATTACACCGCCGGAAAAGTTGCTGAGTGCCGATGCTAAAAAACGACTGGAAGCCGTTGAGTCTATCCAGACACTGGGTACCGGCTTTACATTAGCAACACATGACCTTGAAATTCGCGGTGCCGGTGAACTGCTGGGCGACGAGCAAAGCGGCCAGATGAGTGAGATTGGCTATACCATGTATACTGAACTGCTTGAACGTGCTGTTGAATCTTTAAAACAAGGAATTGAGCCCGACCTTAATAAACCATTACATCAGGGCACTGAAATTGATCTGCATATACCTGCACTTATTCCTGACGATTACCTTAATAATATCCATGAACGTCTAATTTTATATAAACGTATTGCCAGCGCAGAAAACAAACATGATCTTAAAGAACTACAGGTTGAAATGATCGACCGCTTTGGACTATTGCCTGACCCCATTAAAAACCTGTTTGCCATTACAGAACTAAAATTAAAGTTTACATCGCTGGGTGTAAAACGTATTGATATCAACACACAGGGTGGTCGTATTATATTTAATGAAAAACCCAATATTGACCCAATGAAAATCATTAACCTTATTCAGACAGAATCGAAAACTTATAAACTTGATGGTAATGATAAGTTGCGTATTTCAAAAAACCTTGAAGATATCGACAGACGATTCGCTTTTCTCAACGATTTATATCAATATCTGGCGACAACCTGATTATTTTAAAGAATCGCTCATGCTGTGCCATACCTGGCCGCCCGTCACGCAGGCAGGCGATATGTTTTTTTAATGACACAAAAAATTATAATCAGGCTACGGGGAAACCGTCCTGTTCAAACCCAAACTGGCTCATATCGGTCATTCTTTGAGGGTATAAAATCCCGTCCAGATGATCCACCTCATGCTGAACAACGCGGGCATGAAAGCCTTCGGCAATACGCTGAAACTTGTTGCCCGTTGCATCAAATCCACTGTATTTTATTTTAGTGGCTCTCGGTACCCGGCCACGCATACCCGGCACGCTTAAACAGCCTTCCCAGCCTTCCTCAGTGCTATCATCTAAAAACTCAATTTGAGGGTTGATGAGCACGGTATCCGGAACCGGTTCTATATCCGGGTATCTCGGGTTATCCTCCACCCAGAAGATAACAATGCGTCTGGATATTCCAATCTGTGGGGCAGCCAGCCCGGCACCATCGAGTGACGCCATCGTGTCATACATATCACGAATAATGTTATCCAGCTCAACCGTGTTAAAATCTGTGACGGCTATAGCAACTTGTTGTAGAATGGGATGACCCATTTTTAAGACTTCTTTGACTGGCATAACAGTAATGACTTGATATTTGCTGGATACTTGTTAAACCGGATTATACAGGACTATTTTACAAACATGCGATATTCAATTTTTATTTCACTCCTCCTTTTTAGTGTTTTGAGCCGTGTACCCGCCGCCGTTTACCAGGAAGAAGTTAAATATTATGACGTAGAAATTCTTCTTTTTGAGAATCTTGAACAAAATGCAGCAAATACCGAAACATGGCCGACCAGCCTGGAGTTTGAAGTACCTGAAAATTCGCTGTTTATTGGCTCACCCTTTCCCGGCCCGATTCCAGCTAACTATAATCCACGCTTTACCTTTAAACCGATTAAAGCATCTACTTATCAGTTACAGGAAGAAGCAAAAATACTGAACGAAAATAAAGACTACCGTGTTTTGTACCACCGTTCCTGGAGACAACCCGGAATGAAACGCGAAGATGCCGTTAGTGTAAGAATTCAGCGGGATGTTCCACGACACATTGCTGCCAGCACGTCAGACGATAACGCAATGACAACTGAAGCAGATGAGCTGACCGCTAACCTGCCAGCAACAAACAAATTGCAGGGTTTGGTTAAAATAACCTTGTCGCGCTACCTGCATATTCAGACTGATATTCAATATACCGAGCATGTTATCGTAACAAACAGCGAAGACGAGTCATTAACTGAAATTAAACCACAGGTTTACCAGCTAAAACAAACCCGCAAGATGCGCAGTAAAGAACTGCATTATCTGGATAATCCGAAACTCGGTTTACTTGTTTATATCACCCCGGTTAAACAAGCTGCCACTAAAAAGTAATAAAACTATATTGTCGGTATAACGGCTGAGAGTAATTTTTTAACCGTTTCAATTCCTGAATTCAGATTTTTAGAAATCATTTCCATGGTGATTTCTTCCTGGCTCCTGCCAGCAGCCTGGTTAGCCACAACCGCAATACAGGCATAACAAATATCCAGTTCACGTGCCAGCGCTGCTTCCGGCATACCGGTCATACCGACAATATCGCAACCATCCCTTTCAAGACGATTGATCTCCTGAGCTGTTTCAAGTCTTGGGCCTTCAGTTGCTGCATAGGTTGCCTGTTCCATGCAGTTTATAGAAAGCTTATTACTGCAACTGATTAACTTTTCACGCAGGGATGGGCAATAAGGCTCGGTAAAATCAATATGCACAACTTCTTTCAGACCTTCTTCAAAAAAAGTATTGGTACGTGATGTTGTGTAATCTATGATCTGGTCTGGAATAACCAGTTGACCCGCTTGCAAATCAGCATGGATACCCCCTACTGCATTGACAGCGATAATCGTATCGACACCTGCCTGCTTTAACACCCACAGATTAGCCCGATAATTTACTTTATGCGGCGGGATGGTATGCGATGGCCCATGACGCGGTAAAAAATACAGTTCCTTTCCAAAAAGTTCACCCGTTTGTAAGATACCTGAAGGTGCGCCAAAAGGACTTTGCGCAACGGCCTTCTTTGTAATTTTTAAATCATCAATAGATGTAAGCCCGGTACCGCCAATAATTGCAAGCTTTGTCATTATTTATCCTTTATTGTATCGTGATGCACTAATTGGTTTTAGAGATCTTTAACGGCATAAATACCGTTTGCGTTTCGTAAGTAACCTTTATAGTCCATACCATAGCCAAAAACATACCGATCCGGTACTTTTAAACCGACATA
>JALTLP010000218.1 GCA_027001895.1 Chromatiales bacterium
ATGTAAGATATTACCTACACTTAAAAGTGAAATCAAGGGGAAAGGAGGGCTTAATTTTAAGAAACAGACACCGGTTGAATAAAAGAAATAGGTGCTTCCTGTGGATCGGCAAAACTTACCTGTTCCCAGGCATCTTCTTCTGCTAGTAATGCACACAGTAACTTATTATTTAGTTCATGACCTGATTTGTAACCGGAAAAAGCACCGATAAGACTGTGGCCTAACAGGTAGAGGTCGCCAATTGAATCCAGAATTTTGTGTTTAACAAATTCGTCCGCATAACGAAGACCGTCTTCATTTAAAACACGGTAATCATCCATTACGATAGCATTATCGAGCGTACCGCCTAAAGCCAGGTTTTTTGAGCGCAGCATTTCAATTTGATTCATAAAACCAAAGGTTCGAGCCCGGCTCACCTCTTTTACAAAAGAGGTGGTTGAGAAGTCAATTTCAGCCGTTTGTTTGCCTTCGTTAAAGGCTGGATGGTTAAAATCAATGCCGAAAGACACTTTAAAACCATCAAATGGCTCAAATTGCACCCATTTATCACCGTCTTCAAGGCGTATTTTGCGCTTGATGCGAATAAAACGTTTAGGTGCTTTTTGTTCTTCAATGCCAGCCGATTGCAGTAAAAATACAAATGGACCCGCACTACCATCCATAATGGGGACTTCTGGTGCATTTAAATCGATATAAGCATTATCAATACCCAAACCCGCCATGGCTGACAACAGGTGCTCAACCGTGGAAATGCGCACGTCATCCTTAATAAGGGTAGTGGATAAGGTTGTATCACCGACATTTTCCGGTGTTGCAGGTATTTCAACAGGAACATCAAGGTCAACCCGACGAAAAACAATTCCCGTATCAGCGGCAGCCGGACGAAGGGTTAAATAAACCTTTTCGCCAGTGTGAAGGCCTACGCCCGTAGCGCGAATAATGTTTTTAAGCGTGCGTTGATATATCACTTAGTGTATTCCTATATGTTAATTTACCTAATATACAAGCAAAAAGCAGACCAGATATTTTATGTCGCCTACCCTAGAGCTTCTTTCAGGCAAGTGGCTAATAATAATACAGATTCTACTGTTTTAGCAACTTGCAAACTATTAGCGTCTAAAACCATAAAATCTTAATGGGCTTGGTGTGTATAATAGGTAATTAGTTCAAAATTCAAAGCCAATAACGCTATTTTATGCCCATTCTGGTTAATTTTCGTGCACCTGGTCTACATTTTAATCCGCCTGTCGACGTAAAAATGCCGGAATATCCAGATATTCCAGATTTGCGTCCGAACTTGCATTATTACTGGTTGTTTCCTGACGGCGTTTGATGGTTGGTCGATCCAGCTGAGTATAATCAACTTCACCATTAATTGCTTTATCTACCACCAAAGTCGGAATTTCAGGTGCATTTTGCTGCACTTCGTTACCCAGGCCTGTCGCAACGACAGTTACACGGAGTTCGCCGCTCATAGCCGGGTCAATCACGGTGCCCACGACAACCGTCGCATTTTCAGAGGCAAATTCTTTTACCGTATTACCCACTTCTTCAAACTCACCAATGGACAGATCCATCCCCGCGGTTACATTGACCAGAATACCACGTGCACCGGACAGATTGACATCTTCGAGTAACGGGCTGGCAATTGCAGACTCAGCCGCTTCTCTTGCCCGGCCTTCACCACTTGCGCGACCCGAACCCATCATTGCCATACCCATTTCTGACATGACTGTACGTACGTCAGCAAAATCGACATTGATTAAACCAGGGCGAGTGATCAACTCGGCAATGCCCTGTACTGCACCAAGCAATACATCGTTTGCAGCTTTAAAGGCGTCTAACAAACTCATGTTTTTACCCAGCACACTGAGAAGCTTTTCATTTGGTATGGTAATTAATGAATCAACATAAGCTTTCAGTTCATCAATACCTGTACTGGCGATATCGCAACGTTTTCGTCCTTCAAATGGAAACGGTCGCGTTACAATCGCCACGGTAAGAATACCCATTTCACGGGCAACCTGTGCAACAATTGGCGCACCACCTGTACCGGTACCGCCACCCATACCAGCAGTAATAAAGATCATGTCTGAACCTTCCAGAACTTCTGCAATACGTTCACGATCTTCCAGTGCAGCCTGTCGGCCAATTTCCGGGTTAGCACCTGCACCTAAACCCTTGGTGATGTTACCACCGAGTTGCAGTACTGTTTTAGCCGATGAATTTTTTATTGCCTGTGCATCGGTGTTCGCACAAATAAATTCAACGCCCTCCAGTTCTTTATTCACCATATGTTCAACTGCGTTACCGCCGCCACCGCCAACACCAATGACCTTGATAACCGCACTCTGACTATAGGTATCCATTAATTCAAACATCTTCGACCTCCTCACTGTTTTACAGTGTTTAATAAAATTAAAAATTCCCCTGAAACCAACTTTTCATTCTTTTTAAAATACTATTAAAACCGTTACCCATACGTGCTTCCGATTCACGCATGCCGCGATTCTGATAGCCAAACAACAACAAACCAACACCGGTTGAATGTATCGGTGTTCGTACAACATCAACCAGTCCTGTTACATATTGCGGATGCCCTAAACGCACCGGCATATGAAATATTTCTTCTGCAAGTTCAACAGCTCCTTCCATCTTGGAACTACCGCCGGTAATAACCACACCGGCTGCACATAAATCTTCGAAACCACTTCGACGTAACTCTGCCTGTATCAGGGTAAACAATTCTTCGTAACGTGGCTCGACCACTTCTGCCAAAGTTTGTCTGGCAAGCCGACGTGAAGCTCGCTCACCGACACTCGGCACTTCGATGGTTTCTTCAATGCTGGCAAGTTGCGTTAAGCAACATGCATATTTAAGTTTTATTTCTTCGGCATGTTGCGTGGGGGTACGTAAAGCAACTGCGATATCGTTTGTTACCTGGTCACCGGCAATGGGTATAACTGCCGTATGTCGTATTGCACCTTCGGTAAACACTGCAATGTCTGTTGTGCCACCACCAATGTCTACAAGGCAAACACCGAGTTCTTTTTCATCTTCGGTTAAAACTGAATGACTTGACGCAAGTTGTTCTAAAATCACATCATCAACTTCAAGTCCACATCGTCTGACACATTTAATAATATTTTGTGCAGCACTCACTGCACCGGTTACCATGTGTACTTTCGCTTCGAGACGAACACCTGACATGCCAATCGGTTCGCGAATACTTTCCTGATTATCAATAATAAATTCCTGCGGCAGGATATGTAATATTTTTTGATCAGCCGGTATAGCCACTGCACGCGCGGCATCAATAACACGTTCAACATCGGCATTTGAAACTTCTTTATCACGTATGGCGACAATGCCATGCGAGTTTAAGCTTCGAATATGACTGCCTGCGATTCCTGCATAAACAGAATGTATCTGGCAACCGGCCATTAACTCGGCTTCTTCGACTGCACGCTGTATTGACTGAACTGTAGATTCAATATTCACCACCACACCTTTCTTTAAACCCCGTGAAGGATGTGAACCAATCCCGATAATTTCAATTTCGTTTTCAGGCGTTATTTCACCGACAATGGCAACCACCTTGGAAGTACCAATATCAAGCCCAACGATCAGGTTTTTTTCCAGTTTCTTAGACATTTGCTCTGTTACTCTTTAGCTTTTTATACAACTGACCTTTAATAACCTGCTGCTTCCATTTAACACTAAACCCGTTTGTGTAGCGCATATCTACATACTCAATCAAACTGACACGTTCACTCAACGCTGAATACACCTGCGAAAATCGTTGCAAACGATATAATTTATTTTGTCGCCCCAGGTTCAGTTCAACACCATTACTTAAGGTTAAACTGAGTGCCTGTCGTGCATTAAATTTAACTTCATTAACATCGACCTTAATACCTGCAAATATTTCTCTTGCATCATTCAGGTAACGTAAACATTTTTCTGCAAACCCTTCGGCAGCAATAAATCGTGGCAAGCCTTTCGGAAAAGTCCGTTTATCCGGGTAAAACACCATCCCTGCTGTATTTACCAGGCCTTTATCGTTCCAGTAGGCAACCGGTTGCTGTTCAACAATTTCAATAATCAATGTATCCGGCCACACTCTTTGTACGGATGCCTGCCTGACCCAGGGCATGGTCTCTACACGTTTTTTTATTGCATCTACATCAATATTAAAGAAACCCTTGTTTTCAAGAATATCATCCTTGTTTTCTGTATTAGCCACACCGTCTGTCAGTGCCTGGTGCAACATCTTTTCTGTTACAAAACTAAAGTCACCTAATGCCCTGACTTTTGTTATTGGCAATGTTTCTGGATCAAGTAATTTCACATAACCGCAACCAATAGCAGACACAACCAGTGATATCGTTACTGTTATTTTTAGCCAGCGCGACAAGCCAACAAAGCGCGCAGGCTCCGATATACTGACTGCTTGTTGTTTACGCTTAAACATTTACTTTTCCATTTATATGGTCAGCTTTTTCAACTGTTGAATCTCCAGATGTTAACGTCAACGCAAGTATCGATAACACCAGTTCAGGAAAATCCATCCCATTTTGCTTTGCAGCCATTGGTACCAGACTATGATCGGTCATACCGGGGACTGTATTAATTTCGATAATCCAGGGCTTGCTGGCTTCATCAAACATAAAATCAACCCGCCCCCAACCGGATGCACCCACTTCATTAAATGCTTGCAATGCAAGAGCCTGTAATGCCTGTTCAGCACTGGCAGACAAACCGCAAGGGCATATGTATTCAGTATCATCAGACTGGTACTTTGCACTGTAGTCATAAAAATCATGTGGTGTTTTTAAACGTATTGCCGGCAAGGCTTTATCGCCCAGAATTGCCACAGTGTATTCATCGCCCACAATCCATTGTTCAGCCAAAACTTCACCTGCAAAATCTTTTGCATTTTCAAAAGCAGCACTTAACTCACTGGCAGAGTTCACTTTACTCATCCCAAGACTCGAACCTTCCAATGTTGGTTTTACAATCAGTGGCAGACCAATCTGCTTAACAATATTTTCTGCCTCGTTGATACTGTTCATTACTGCAAATGCAGGGGTTGAAAGGCCTACACCTTTTAACAGTAACTTGGTACGTAACTTGTCCATCGCCAATGCGGATGCAGCAACCTTGCTACCAGTATAGGGTAAACCCATCACTTCAAGCACTGACTGGATTACCCCGTCTTCACCGCCTTTTCCATGCAAGGCAATAAATACTCTGTCAATGTTTTCTGATGTTAATTTTTGTAAAATCGTTTCTTTGGTTACATCAATACCGAAAGCATCCACACCTTTAGATAGCAATGCGTTCAGTACAGCCTGACCACTTTGTAATGAAACAGCACGTTCAGCAGCCCAGCCACCCATTAACACGGCAACTCGCCCGAACTTTTTAACCTGTTCATTATTATTCAGCGCACTGTTCATGCATTCTTACCTGTAATTCTGACTTCACGAATCATATTTATTCCTGACTCGTCATTCACCTTCTTATGCACATACTCGATAAGTTCTTCTATATCCAATGCTGTTGCCGTTCCCTTGTTAATAATAAAGTTGGCGTGCTTCTCTGATACACAAGCTCCGCCAATACAAAAACCTTTTAAACCTGCGGCTTCAATTAATCTAGCTGCATAGTCACCTTTAGGATTTCGAAACACTGAACCCGCATTGGGCTGTTGTGTAGGCTGGGTTGCTCCACGCCGTGCAAGGTGTGATTTAATTTTTTGCTCACTTTCTTCACGATTACCTGGCTTAAGCTGCAAGGTAGCAGCAACAAACCATTCATTCGTGCCTGTTTTAAAACCACTGCCCGGTTTTGCTTTAACTGAGCGGTAGGCAATATTAAAGTCATCAGCCTGTCGCGTATGAATAACACCTTGCCTGTCAATCGTGTTAACACTTTTAACAACATCCCAGGTTTCGCCACCCATTGCACCCGCGTTCATTGCCAGCGCACCGCCAAAGGTACCGGGTATGCCACACAAAAATTCTGTGCCGGTTAAGCCATTCTTTGCAGCCAAACGAGCAACCTTGGGACTGGCTACTCCGGACTCAACATACAGACACATATCAGGTAAAAGTTTCATCTCGTTTAACAGGCCACTTGTGCAGATAACAGTGCCATCAATACCGCCATCACGAACCAGCAGATTGCTGCCCAGACCAATAAATATAATATTTTCATTTTTATCCTGTCTCGATAAAAACAAACTTAAATCTTCAATATCAGCCGGCCTGTAATAAATTTTTGCCGAGCCACCGGTGCGCCATGAAGTATGTCTAGCCATAGGCTCATCACGTAATAGTTCGCCACGCAAATTTTGTTGTTGGTTTATCGTCATAGCCTGCATCATTTTCGCGTATCTTGTGTTCTGGCCAGTTCAAGTAATTCTGATTCAAGTCTGGATGCTGCCAGACCAACATTGCCGGCACCCAGTGTTACTACTACGTCACCTTCAGTTACGACACTGTTTACTGAATCTGACAGTTCACTAATGTCTTGAATAAAAATAGGATCGACCTGTCCACGTAGCCTTATTGCACGAGCCAGAGAGCGGCCGTCTGCACCGGCTATAACCGCTTCACCTGCCGGATAAACTTCCAGTAACACCAGGATATCAACCGTGGATAAAACTTTTGCAAAGTCTTCAAACAAATCTCGCGTACGTGTATAACGATGTGGCTGAAAAACCACTACCAGTCTGTTATCTGGCCAGCCTTTACGGACGGCATCAATCGTTGCGGCCACTTCACTTGGATGATGACCATAGTCATCGATATGCAATATCTTGCCATTCGTTGTTTGTATTTCGCCGTTTATCTGAAAGCGTCGGCCTATACCTTCAAACTTGGCAAATGCATTTTTAATTGCTTCATCATCAACATCCAGTTCCCGGGCAACAGCAATGGCTGCGAGTGTGTTTAAAACATTATGTTCACCCGGCATATTAAGCGTTAGTTCAAGCTTGCTGTCTGTTTTCTTTGATACAACGGTAAACGAAGTTTTATTAGCAACCTGTTTTATATCTGTCGCACGTATATCAGCATTACTATGAATTCCGTATGTGGTTATTGGCCGGGTAATTTTAGGCAACAATTCTTTAACAACCGGATCATCAAGGCATACAATTGCCAGCCCGTAAAAAGGTAGATGCAACAGGAACTCAACAAAGGTCTGTTGTAAAACTTCAAAACTTCCCTCATAGGTTTCCATATGGTC
Organism: Chromatiales bacterium; assembly: GCA_027001895.1. Taxonomy (GTDB): domain Bacteria; phylum Pseudomonadota; class Gammaproteobacteria; order UBA6429; family Thiohalophilaceae; genus SZUA-37. Next base: position 7,258 of record JALTLP010000218.1, read on the forward strand.
TGCATCAATATTGGTTACCACCGCCATCATTGGCTGTAAATGCATAAACGATGCATCACTTTCATCTGCTTCAGCAACAAGATAATGACTGTCACCTAAACGGGCATTTGAACCTGCACTGTTTAACTTGCCACCAATCACAAAAGTCGGATCAAGCTTACCTTCTGCTAACACTGTTGCAATTAAACTTGTTGTTGTCGTTTTTCCATGAGTTCCTGCTACTGCAATGCCATATCGAAAACGCATCAATTCCGCCAGCATTTCTGCACGCGGCACAACCGGAATCCGGCTTTGATTAGCAGCAGCAACTTCAGGATTATCCTGACTAACTGCGCTGGATATAACAACAACATCACAATCTTTTATATTTGCAGCATCATGGCCAATATTAATTTCTGCACCCAGTGTTTGTAAGCGTTGTGTTACTGCATTTTGTTGTATATCTGAACCGGAAATCTGATAACCCAGGTTTAATAACACTTCGGCAATGCCACTCATACCGATGCCACCGATACCAACAAAGTGAATCCGCCTTATTCGCCCCATACCTAAACGCCCTTCACGTTCAGTTAAACTGTTCATTAACTCAGCCATTCACAATACCTCGCTTCGAAGGTCTTGCCAGTTCGCAACATAAATCGGCAACCTTAACGGCAGCATCCGGCATTGCACATGTACCCGCATTTTTTGCCATGGCAATTAACTTTTCACGACCATGACATACCAGGCTATCAAGCAATTTCATTAACTCGTTACTTTTCAGTTCTGACTGACGAATAATTTTCGCAGCTCCGCTATCGGCCAGAAATTTTGCATTAAAGTACTGATGGTCATCAACTGCATAGGGATAAGGAATAAAGATGGCGGCAAGACCAACCGCCGCTATTTCAGAAACCGTAAGTGCACCTGAGCGACAAATAACAAGGTCGGCCCATTGATAAGCTTCTGACATATCCTCGATATAATCGACTACCTCGGCTTTAACACCGGTACGACGATATACCTGTTGTGCACTTTCCAGATGCTTTAAACCTGTTTGGTGCCGGATATTGATTAAGCATGACGTATCCAGTGATTTAAAAATTCCAGGCAATGTTTCGTTTAATGCTTTTGCACCCAGACTGCCACCAAGCACCAGTATATTTATTGCAGCATCAGCCCTGTTGTTAAAACGTTCGTTCGGTGGTGTAATTTTTTCTATGTCAGCCCGTAGCGGGTTGCCAACATAAAGCGGTTTGATATTTTCATTAAACGTACCCGGAAATGCCTGCGCAACCCGGCTTGCAATTTTAGAGAGTGCTTTGTTTGTCATGCCAGCGATTGTATTCTGCTCATGTATCACCAGCGGCTTACGTAACAACCATGATGCAAGCCCACCTGGACCTGAAACGAAACCACCCATACCAAGCACAACATTTGGCTTATGTTTTTTAATAATTGTAACAGCCTGTAAAATAGCAAATGTTAACTTGAACGGAGCAAGCAACCATCCTGCAAGACCTTTACCCCTTAAACCACTGACTGAAATAAAGTAAAGCGGTATTGATTTGTCTGCCAGAATTTTTGATTCCATACCTTTGCGGGTTCCCATCCACGATACCTGTACACCGCGGCGAAGTAATTCGTCAGCAACAGCCAGTGCCGGGTAAACATGGCCACCTGTACCACCTGTTGCAATAAGCACATGTATTGGAGAAGTTTCCGTCATACCTTCATCCTGTACTTTTCAGGTTGTGTGTGGCGATCAAATTGTCGCGTCTCGAAATTAACCCGTAACAACAAACCAACAGCAATAAACATAACAACAATACTGCTACCGCCATAACTCATAAATGGCAAGGTCAAACCCTTCGTTGGTAATACTCCCATGTTTACGCCTATGTTGATAAAAGCCTGTAAACCAATCCACAATCCAAGACCGTAGGCAAGGTAACCACCAAAAGGGTGTTCATGTCGTTCGGCACGCAAGCCGATATGCAGCGCCCGGAACACAATATAGGAAAACAATGCAATTACAATCACTGCAGCTACAAGTCCCATCTCTTCAGCCATAACAGCAAACAGAAAATCAGTGTGCGCTTCTGGCAAATAAAACAGCTTCTGTACACTTGAACCCAGGCCGACACCAAACCACTCGCCGCGCCCGAAAGCAATAAGTGCCTGAGTAAGCTGAAAACCACTGTTGAATGGATCACTCCATGGGTCAAGGAAAGTCGTCAGGCGTTGCATCCGATAAGGAGACAGAACAGCGAGCAAACCAAGCAAGGCGACCAGGCTGATTATTAAAACCAGAAACTGCCAGGGCTTTGCGCCACCGAGCCACAACATACCCACGGTTGTTGCCATTAGCACTACTGCCGCACCAAAATCGGGTTCAAGCAATAGTAAAAATACAATAACAGACAACAGACCAAGCGGTTTTAAAAAACCGGTTGATTGTGTTCGCAGTACATCGTTATGTCGCACCAGATAACCGGCAACATAGATAATTGCAAATAATTTAACAAACTCTGACACCTGCAGATTAAAAAGACCCAGGTTAATCCAGCGAGTACTACCATTAACCTGCTTACCCAGCCCGGGTATAAAGACCAACATTAACAGCAGCAGACTCAGAAAAATTAATGGCAAGCCAGACTGACTCCAGAACTTAAGAGGAACTTTATAAGCAATATATAAAGCAACAAAGCCTGCCACAAGATAAACAAGCTGACGCCAGAAATAATAGAAAGGTGAGCCGGTTAACTGATCCGCCGTTGAAATAGATGAAGAGCCCACCATAACCAGCCCAATCAATGACAGGCATAACACCACAAACAGCAACGAGCAATCGCAGGCAGCAAGTGCCTTGTTCCCATTGCTTGCCCGGTTAGTGGGTGTATAGACTGCCTGTAATGTCGTCATCAGCTTTTTACCCTGCCCATGTTTTCAGATACGATCTTTGTAAAGAAATCTCCACGTTGCATATAATTTTCAAACTGATCAAAACTGGCACATGCCGGTGAAAATAAGACAACGTCATCCTTTGCTGTTAGTGGATTAATGGAAGCCACAGCATCAGAAAGTGTTTGAACCTGTTCTATTGCAACTTCAGTTTTACCTTTAAGTTCATTAAATATTTTTGTCCTGTCTTCACCATAAATAACTATTTTTTTAATATTTTTATTTAATGCCGGGAGTAGCTCAGAAAAGTTCTGCCCCTTTGCCTGTCCACCTAAAATAAGAAACAGGGATTCATTGGCAAACCCGGCTAATGCAGCAACTGTGGCGCCAATATTTGTTGCCTTGGAATCATTCACCCATTTCACACCATGTTCGCTGTTAACAACCTGGCTACGGTGAGGTAAACCTTTGAACTCATTTATAACCTGTTGCGCCCTGACAAGATCAATATCAAATAACGAACACAGGCTTAAAGCCGCAAGAATATTTAATTTATTATGCAAACCAATAATTTTTATACCCGACAAGTCAAATAATGGCTTATGCTTATGTACAACCCATTCTGTACCGGCTTGTCTGGTAATTGTAAAATATGCATTTGTGTCTATAGCAAACGTGATCTTATTGGCCGAAACTTTTTCACATATTTCATTAACAAGCGAATCATCCGTATTCACTACAATATTTTTAGCTTGTCGTAGAATAATTTTTTTTGCTTCAACATACTCAGCGAAAGATTCATAGCGATCCATATGGTCTTCAGTTAAATTGAGCACCACACTGACAAAAGCATTCAGGCTTGATGTTGTTTCAAGTTGAAAGCTGGATAATTCCAGCACATAACAATCAGGCTCATCATCACCCAGCAGCTCCAGACATGGCACACCAATATTGCCACCTGTTTTTACATTCAGATTCTGTGCTGAGAGGATTTCACTCACCAGTGTTGTTACTGTCGTCTTTCCGTTTGAACCGGTAATCGCAACTATCGGTTTATTTGCCAGCCGACAGAATATTTCAACATCACCAATAACTTCTTTACCCTGTTTTATTGCCGACTGAATATATGGATGTTTAACGGATACCCCCGGACTAACAACTAAAATATCTGCAGCAGTAAAATCGTCTTGTTTAAAATCGCCGCCAATAATCTCGAACTGGTTATTAATGTCAGTGATATTTGAACGACTATCGATAATTTTAAAACTAAAACCATGCTCTGAAAGAAAACGCGCACAGGACAAGCCGGTTGCTCCACTGCCAACAACCAGGATATTCCTGTTATTCCATTTCTGTTGTAAATCAGAAATATTCATGTTTTTATCTGTACTCGTTTTAGTTTCTTTTATAGCTAACATTTTTAACGAACTTTCAACATTGCCAGACCAATTAATACCAGAATAACGGTAATTATCCAGAAACGAACAATAACCCGGGGTTCCGGCCAGCCTTTTAGTTCAAAGTGATGATGTAACGGCGCCATCCGGAAAATTCTTTTTCCGGTAAGTTTAAAAGAAGCCACCTGTAAAACTACTGATAATGTTTCGACAACAAATACCCCACCCATAACAAACAAGATAAGTTCCTGCCGTACAAGTACAGCAATAATTCCCAGTGCTGCGCCCAGAGCCAGTGCTCCGACATCGCCCATAAAGACCTGCGCAGGATAAGTGTTAAACCATAAGAAACCAAGACCGGAACCAACAATGGCTCCACAAAATATAACCAGCTCACCAACACCATAGATGTATGGCATAGACAGGTAGCTGGCAAACTCAACATGACCTGTTAAATATGCAATAAGACCAAGCGCACCACCGACCATCACTGTTGGCAGAATTGCTAGCCCATCCAGACCATCAGTCAGGTTAACTGCATTACTTGAACCAACAATGACAAAATAAGTAATAACAACGTAGGAGAAAAAGCCAAGTTCAAATGTTAAACTTTTAAACAACGGGAAAACAAACTGAGTTTCATTGATACCGGCTGTTTTAAATAAATAGACAGCAACCACCAGCGCTATAATCGACTGCCACATATACTTGTAACGCGAAGCTAATCCTTTTGGATCACGTTTTACCAGTTTTTTGTAATCATCCACCCAGCCAATAATGCCGTATGCAAATGTCACCAGCATCACAACCCAGACATAACGATTATTCAAATCCGACCAGAGCAAGGTACTGATACCAATGGCTACCAGGATTAAGGCCCCACCCATGGTTGGCGTACCTGATTTAAGTAAATGCGTTTCCGGGCCATCATCACGAATAGGCTGACCAATATTATACTTGCTTAAACTGGCTATCATTTTTGGACCAATAAGTAACGAAATGGTCAGCGCGGTAATAACACCCATGATTGCACGCATAGACAGGTAATTAAATACGTTAAAGCCGCTATGAAATTCCTGCAAGTATTGTGTTAAAGCGTATAGCACCGTTTACACTCCCGGTTGCTGTTTGTTACAAACAGAATTTACAATTTTTTCCATTTGCATAGCACGTGAACCCTTTATCAAAACTGTATCCCCTGGTTGTATATTTTCTTTCAGTTGTTCAGCCAGTTCTGCATGTGACTGGAAATGCTGCGCACCGTTGCCAAATGCCCTGGAAGTGTACCGGCTGTTCTCACCAATGGTGTATAAATACGTAACATCCACCTGTTTGATTGTGTGAGCTGCATCTTTATGAATTTGTACGGCCTCTTCACCCATCTCACCCATATCCCCCAACACAACATGAAGTTGACCGTTACAGTTTGCTAATACTTCCATAGCTGCACCCAGTGAAGCCGGGTTGGCGTTATAGGTATCATCAATAATAATACTGTTGTTAAGCCCATCTTTTTTTACCAAACGTCCGGGTACTGCCTGCATTTGTTCAAGACCTTGCTTAATCAAATTAAGTGGCACATCCAGTGCAACAGCCGCAGCTATCGCTGCCAGTGCATTTAAAACATTATGCTTGCCCGGTAATGGCAGCTTAACTTCAAACTCTTTTGCCTGATTAATATGTACATGCATTAAATTTTCAGCCAATAATAAACAGCTAACATCTGCTCTGCTATCCAGACCAAAACTGATTATCTTTTTATTTTTTGTCAGCTTTTTCCAGGTTGAACAGGCCTTATCATCAAAGTTAATAATTGCTGTGCCTTGCGCTGAAAGCCCTTCAAATATTTCACCTTTTGCTTTAACAACACCATCAAGGCTGCCAAAACCTTCCAGGTGTGCTGCTGCTGCATTGGTAATAATTGCTACATCAGGCTGAACCAGATGTGTAAGATATGATATTTCTCCGGGATGATTAGCGCCCATTTCTATCACTGCATAGCTATGGGAGTCATTCATCCTGAATAATGTAATGGGAACGCCGACATCATTGTTAAAATTACCCTTGGTTGCCAGTACATTGCCATGCACAGATAAAATACTGTTCAGCATTTCTTTTACAGTCGTTTTACCATTACTACCGGTTACCGCGATAATCGGGTAACTAAATTTATTTCGCCAGGCTTTGGCGAGCTGGCCAAATGCAATTCTTGTATCCTTAACAACAAGCGCAGGTTTTAAATTATCAATTTCATGATCTACGAGGTATGCTGATGCACCACGATCATAAGCATGTGAAATATAGTCATGTGCATCGTATTTTTCACCTTTAAGAGCTACAAATAACTCTCCCTGTTTAATAGTTCGACTATCCGTATTAACACCACGCACAACAGATGCAAGATCCAGTTCAGAGCCCACCAGCGTCGCAGCGGTTGCCTGTTTTATTTCCTGTAATGTCATTGTGAACATTGCTATCGGATATCCTGATTTAACTACTGCCAGATTCATTCTATTTACTCAAGTATTTCCTGATTACAGCCGCATCTTTAAATTCTGTTTTGTTTGTACCAATAATCTGGTAATTCTCATGCCCTTTACCGGCAACCAGTACGCAACCTGTTTCAGTTGTATGACTGATTGCTTTTTGAATTGCTTTTGCGCGGTCAGTTTCGATAACAAGTTTTTCCTTGTCACTAATACCACTGGCAATCTGTTCGATAATCGCTTCTGGT
>JALTLP010000219.1 GCA_027001895.1 Chromatiales bacterium
AAACGACGACAATGCAGACTGGAGTATTTCATCAGACGGACAGATACCTGTACATCAGTCGAAACGTATCATCACTAAAATTAAAAACCGGGCGGATAAAAAATGGCGCAGCTTAACAACAGCAAACCGTAAAAGGTTTGATCTGGCTCGGGTTAAAGTTGCCTATCGGGAACTTCCGCAAGTTTATAAGAAACAATTTTATTCGGTAAGGTTTAAAAAAGATAACTCAATAAACCTTCAGTTGACTGTGCGGGTCGATTTTATTCAGGTAATCATGCACGATACCGACAAGCTGCGCCCGGTGAGCGACGCCATTGCATTGCAAACACAGGGAATGGCAAAACGTGAAGTGATAAACTATGCATTGCATTTTTTGCAGTCTATTCCCTATAGTCGTTTAAAGTCACGTGATGGTAAAGGCCTGCTGGGGTTTGTCGCGCCACTAACCCTGTTAGACCTTAATCGGGGTGATTGCGACACCAAATCGACTGCACTGGCTGCACTGTTAAGAAATTTATTCCCCACCTTAAAAATGAAAATGGTGCTGGTGCCCGGTCATGCTTTTGTTGCGATTGACCTGCCAGCAAGACGGGGTGACGATACTCTCGTCGTTGAAGGCCATCGTTATGTAGTTGTTGAGCCAACAGGCCCATCTTTAGCACCGGTAGGTGTTGCTCATGCGGTATCCAAACCTTATCTGCATCGTAAAAAGAACAAAATTGAATATTTGTTAAGCGTACCAACAGGGCTGCAAGTATAAGCTGCGAGGATAAATGATAATCTTGTGATTATTAGGTATGGTATTCGTTGTATTAAAGGCTACAATACAGCTTATCAAAGGGTGCAAAAAAACACATAAAAATAACAGCGAATACATTACAAGCAGATGAAAATTATAATTCTAGGTGCAGGGCAGGTTGGCAGCTCGTTAGCAGAAAATCTTGTCAGTGAAGACAACGACATCACTATTGTCGATACCAATGCAGCACAATTACGTAGCCTGCAGGACAGGCTCGACTTACGAACCGTTGCGGGTCTGGCTTCACACCCGGATATTTTACACAATGCCGGCGCAGAAGATGCCGACATGATTATTGCGGTGACCGACAGCGACGAAACCAACCTGGTCGCCTGCCAGATAGCCTACAGCCTGTTTCATACACCGACGAAAATTGCGCGAATCCGCAGCATTGCCTACCTTAACGAGCGTGAAAAACTGTTTACCCAGGATGCCTTTCCGATTGATGTTACCATCAGCCCGGAACAAATTATAACCGATAATATTCGCCGTTTAATTGAGCACCCCGGTTCCCTGCAGGTGCTCGACTTTGCAGAAGGCCAGGTACAAATGGTGGGTGTAAAAGCCTTTTATGGTGGCCCACTGGTTGGTCGTGAATTGCGTACCCTTCGTGAACATATTCCTACGGTCGATACCCGGGTAGCGGCTATTTATCGTCGTGGTCACGCCATTATTCCGGAAGGCCATACGGTTATCGAAGCCGATGATGAAGTATTTTTTATTGCGGCTAAAAAAGATATTCGTGTTGTTATGAGCGAGTTGCGCCGTCTGGATAACCCATACAAACGGATCATGATTATTGGCGGTGGCAATATAGGTCGCAGAGTTGCTGCGACACTTGAACACAATTATAACGTTAAGTTGATTGACCATAATCCAGAACGCAGTGAAGCCATCTCTATCGAGCTGGATAAAACCCTGGTGATACTCGGTGACGCAGCAGACCAGGAGCTGTTGCAGGAAGAAGGCATCGAAAAGGTCGATGTTTTTTGTGCGCTAACCAATGATGACGAAGCCAATATTTTATCTTCTATGCTTGCAAAGCGCATGGGTGCTCGCAAGGTGATGACATTAATTAACCGTGCTGCCTATGTTGACCTAATACAATCCGGTGATATCGACATTGCGATTTCACCACAACTTTCCACAATCGGAAGTTTGTTAACCCATATTCGTCGGGGTGATGTTGTAAAAGTGCATTCACTCAGACGTGGCGCGGCCGAAGCCATAGAAGCGATTGCGCACGGTGAAAAAAGTACCTCTAAAGTTGTTGGAAGAATGGTGGAAGATATCAAGTTGCCACCAGGAACCACCATTGGTGCAATCGTGCGGGGTAAAGAGGTTATTATTGCGCATCACGATACCGTTATTCAGTCAGAAGACCATGTTATTTTATTCCTGGTTGACAAGAAATTTATCCCTGTCGTCGAGCGCCTGTTCCAGGTCGGCATTACCTTTATATAAGAATTAAAAAAATACATGCAATATTTTGCGATTCAAAGAATAATTGGTTTGTTACTGATGATCTTCAGTGTTACCCAGCTACCGCCGGTACTGGTTTCGCTAATATATAATGACGGTGCCTTACATGCTTTTTTAGTTACCTTTATGGTGACTGTTATTACCGGGCTTGTTTTATGGGTGCCGGTTTCAAGGTCGCGTAAAGAATTGCGTTTACGTGATGGTTTTATTGTGGTTGTGGCCTTCTGGACGGTACTGGGTTTATTCGGTTCGTTACCACTGGCGCTATCGGAACAGGTAACCATATCAGTAACGGATTCAATTTTTGAATCTATTTCCGGTTTAACCACAACCGGCGCAACTGTTCTGACCAATATTGATACACTTCCAAAATCTATTTTATATTACCGGCAACAATTGCAGTGGCTCGGTGGCATGGGTATTGTTGTATTGGCCGTTGCAATTATGCCGATGCTGGGTATTGGTGGTATGCAGTTATACCGTGCAGAAACACCGGGCCCGATGAAAGACAGCAAGCTTACCCCGCGTCTAACCGAAACTGCCAAGGCGCTCTGGTATATTTATTTAACCCTTACTATTTTATGTGGCCTGGGTTACTGGGTAGCGGGTATGACAGTGTTTGATGCCATCGCGCACAGCTTTGCAACGGTTTCTATTGGTGGTTTTTCTACGCACGATGCCAGTATGGCGTATTTTATCGACAAACCTTTAATTGAAATTACCGCGATAATCTTTATGTTTATATCCGGTATTAACTTTGCGCTGCACTTTACTTCATGGCGTAATCGCAGTATTAAAGCCTATTTTATGGATGCCGAATTTAAAACCTACCTGTTTCTTTTGCTGGTAGCTATTGTTATATCAACATCTTATTTATTTTATAAAAATCACTTTCCTACCACCAACCAGACTATTTTAAACAGCATCTTCCAGGTGGTTTCCATCGGAACGACAACCGGTTTTACAACACAGCAATACCATTTATGGCCGGGTTTTTTGCCGGTTATGTTATTGTTTTTAAGTTTTGTTGGTGGTTGTGCCGGTTCGACCGGCGGTGGTATGAAAGTAATTCGTTTCCTGTTGTTATTTAAGCAGGGTATGCGTGAAGTTATGCGGGTTATACATCCCAACGCGGTACTCAGCATTAAGGTAGGTAATAAGCCATTGCAACCCCGTGTTATCGAATCGGTGTGGGGGTTTTTCTCGGTCTACGTTGCTATCTTTAGTATTATGCTTTTAACGTTAATGTTTTTAGGCCTGGATCAGGTTACCGCTTTTTCTGCGGTAGCAGCCTGTATGAACAACCTGGGGCCGGGTTTAAATGAAGTTGGTTTAAATTATGCAAGCCTGGATGAGCATATTAAATGGATTCTATGTTTTGCCATGTTACTGGGCCGACTGGAAATTTTTACCCTGCTGGTATTATTAACGCCAGCGTTCTGGAAAAGATAAAAACTGGTACAAAAAAACGCGCTATAGATTTAGCGCGTTTTTTTATCTGTAAAATAAATTTATATCGAACTAAGCTGGGAATTAATACGTTGTTCCAGATTTTTTATCCAGCCATTGTATCGGTTATGAATATTCGTACCGTCATATTTTAAACCGGCGCTGTCTTTATATAAAATAC
>JALTLP010000220.1 GCA_027001895.1 Chromatiales bacterium
ATAAGAGTTTATACCGGGTTATTTGTTGACGCCTGTATATGCTTTTATACAAGCTGCTCCACTATTTTATTGTATAAGAAACGATATAATTAATTTTGTTTCTTTGTGATCTTTGTGCCCTTTGTGCCCTTTGTGCCCTTTGTGCCCTTTGTGGTTAATATTATTCATAAAATCGCTAACATACCCTCCCCCAAGATCAAAGCATTTTAAGTGCAAATACCCTCACAAAATCAGTTGTACTTGTAAGCAAAGTGTTTATACTTCGCAAAAAACATTGTCATAAAAATGTAACAAATGATGGTGCTGAGGTCAGCACCCGATAATACTATTATCATCCGGAGGAAATCATTTATGTCGCCCGTCGATATTTCGAATCTTTTTGGTAGTTCACCCGTATCCCCCCTTCAGGCACATATGGCCAAAGTACAGGCCTGTATCGAAGCACTCGAACCGTTTGTCGAAGCAGCTCTTGAAGGCAAGTGGAGCAAGGCTGAAAAACAGCAGGCAAAAATTGCCAAACTTGAAAATGAAGCAGACGACTTAAAAAAAGCCCTGCGCTTAAATTTGCCCACCGGCTTGTTTATGGCGGTATCGCGCCGTGACTTGCTTGAAGTCCTCACCATGCAGGATCGTATTGCAAACAAGTCTAAAGACATTGCCGGTTTAATGCTGGGCAGAAAAATAGAATTTCCTGAAGGTATGCATAACAAGATTATTGATTTTGTAAAACGCTGTATTGATGCTTCCGCACAGGCAGAAGTGGCTATCAATGAGCTGGACGAACTGGTTGCAACCGGTTTTCGCGGTAAGGAAATAAAGCTTGTTGCCTCGATGATTAAAAAGCTGAATAAAATCGAAAACGATACCGACAAGATTCAGGTAAAAGTGCGCGAGATGCTATTCAAGCAGGAAAAAGACTTACCACCGATTGACGTTATGTTTATGTATAAGGTCATCGACTGGATAGGCGACCTTGCCGATATAGCACAGCGTGTTGGCAGTCGATTGGAATTGATGTTAGCGAAGTAGCTAAGTTAAAGAATAAGTAGTAGCGAACCAGTGGGAGATTCGTTGTGGAATTTGGAACAACTTTTATAATTTTAGCCTGTGTCTTTGGTTTATTTATGGCATGGGGTGTGGGCGCAAACGATGTTGCTAATGCAATGGCAACGTCGGTGGGCTCAAAAGCATTAACCATAAAACAAGCCATTATCATTGCGGCTATCTTTGAATTTTTAGGGGCTTATCTGGCAGGCGGGGAAGTCACCGCGACCATTCGTAAAGGCATGATGGACGCCAGTTTAATGGTGGATAACCCGGACTTGCTGGTGTTTGGTATGCTGGCATCCTTGCTTGCAGCCGGTATCTGGTTGCTGGTGGCGTCTCGAGCGGGTTGGCCGGTGTCGACTACACATTCTATTGTGGGTGCCATTGTGGGTTTTGCTGCGGTGGGTATTGGCGTTGATGCCGTAAAATGGGCCAAGGTGGGCACCATTGCAATGAGCTGGGTGGTGTCGCCCGTGTTAGCCGGTGTGGTCGCTTATGCGCTGTTTCGTAGCGTACAAAAATTAATTTTTGATTCCAAAAAACCGTTTAAAGCTTCAAAAAAATATGTGCCTTATTATATTTTTCTGGTTGGCTTTATCGTCGCGTTGGTTACCATGTTTAAAGGCTTAAAACATGTTGGCTTACACCTTTCAACGCTTGAGTCTTACCTGGTTGCAGCCGTGGTTGGTGCGATTGCAATGTTCGTTGGTAAATATTTTATTGCCAAATTAAAGTTTGACCCAGAAGCAGACCACGACTATCACTTTACCAATGTCGAAAAAGTCTTTGGTGTATTAATGATGTTTACCGCATCAGCCATGGCCTTTGCACATGGCTCCAATGATGTTGCCAATGCGGTCGGGCCCTTAGCCGCCGTTGTCAGTATTGTCGAAAGCGGTGGCCAGGTTGCACAAAAGTCTGCAATGGCATCGTGGATTTTATTGCTTGGTGGTGTTGGTATTGTTGCCGGGCTGGCAATGTATGGTAAAAAAGTTATCGCAACAGTGGGTTCCAATATTACCGAACTAACGCCAAGCCGTGGTTTTGCTGCAACCTTAGCTGCTGCAACCACGGTTGTAATTGCATCAGGTACCGGTTTGCCGATTTCCACAACACATACCCTGGTGGGTGCAGTACTGGGTGTAGGAATGGCGCGTGGTATTGCTGCACTTAATATGAACGTAGTGCGTACTATTTTTATGTCATGGATTATTACTTTACCTGCCGGCGCAATACTTTCTATAATGATATTCTTTATGTTAAAAGGAATTTTTGCTTAAAGGCATAAGTAACAAAATCCATGACGGATATTTTTGATTTCGAACCTCGGGTAGATAACTATGCGGTAATGGGCAACCCCATTAATCATAGTAAAAGCCCGCGCATCCATTCACTGTTTGCAAAACAAACCAGTCAGTCAATAGACTATACCGCTATCCAGGTCGATACCGGTGGCTTTAAACAGGCCGTGGGTAATTTTGTTGCAAGCAAAGGTAAGGGTTTAAACATAACCGTTCCGTTTAAAGAAGAAGCCTGGGCATTGGTAACAAACCGCAGTGAACGTGCCGAACGTGCTGGTGCTATTAATACCATTAAAATCGAAGATAACGGCGCACTCTACGGCGACAATACCGATGGTATGGGGCTGGTTAACGACTTAAAAAATAATTACCAGGTCAGTCTGTCCGGCAAGCGTATCTTGCTAATGGGCGCAGGCGGTGCATCGCGTGGTGTGCTCGCACCATTGTTAAATGAAAAGCCACAGTCACTGGTTATTGTTAACCGAACCGTTGGCAAAGCTAAAGACCTTGCCGAACATTTTAGCGACCTGGGTAATATTACAGGTTGTGGCTATGAAGACTTATTAAATAATTCAGTTAGCCAACCGTTCGATATAATCATTAACGCCACCGCAGCGAGTTTGCACGGTGAGCTGCCACCCTTGCCAGACAAGCTGGTGAGTAAAAACGGCTGCTGTTATGACATGATGTATGGTCAACAAACCCCGTTTATGCAATGGGCCAAACAACAAGGTGTTAATATCATTGCTGATGGACTGGGGATGTTGGTCGAGCAGGCTGCCGAATCGTTTTTTATCTGGCGTGGCGTTCGGCCGGATACAAAACCCGTGCTGGAAACATTAAAAAAAGAATTGGCATAGCATTACGCTTTTATAAGTATATAAGTATCAGCGTGTCAAAAAAATTTTATATTATTGCGAGGCACAACGTGCCATGGCTATCTTTTTTTAATTGGTGCTTATTTTTGTAGTAGTGGTTCCATACTAAATAGCCTTTCCTCCTACCAGTGCATGACTCAGTGCTCGTTTGGTTATCGCATTCATCCGGTATTGCATTTTTAAAAATACAAAACGGATAATGTCATGTCGATACTCAATGGCAAGTATCTCAGCCTTGCTGTAACCAAGCATCGTCATCATACGATTCAGTAGCCGCGTTATCCATTGCGAAACAACTTTAGATTTATCCAGCCCTTTTTTTAGAATATAAGCAATTTGATCCATTAAGGTAAAAGAAGACGTAAACGTATTTGATAATATTCTTGCTGCACTATTGGCACATTTTTTTAACACATATAACAACGCATCATTAAGCCATTGTATCGAACTTACCGTAAAACCAATCGGGGTACTGCGTTTTAACCAGTGTTCAATCCCAACTTTAGTATGAACGGGGGCTTGAGAACCGAGAGATTTCCATGAACGATTCTGAACTGACTGAATATACTTATCCATGCTGTGATACGTTTTCCACGGAATACTGCCGGGTGACGGTAAAAAATAGTCCTTACCACGGTTCGGTGTGTGGATAAAC
>JALTLP010000221.1 GCA_027001895.1 Chromatiales bacterium
TCGCTTTACCCAGTGGGATTTTATTGCACTCGTAAACCGCTACAAGATTCCCTTCCACGAACGTGAGCATGGCCAGCTTTTTTGTGATAACAGCTCAAAAGATATTCTGCAAATGTTGTTAACTGAAGCAGACAAGGCCAATGTTACTATAAAATTAAACAGCCCTGTTAAGACAGTTACCTGTAAAGATAGTGCTTACATTTTAAAACTGGATTTTGTCAGCTATACCTGCAACGCACTGGTTATTGCAAGCGGGGGTTTGTCGATTCCAAAAATGGGTGCAACACCTTTTGGATATAAAATTGCTAAACAGTTTGGTTTAAATGTTGTTCCAACCTCTGCTGCGCTGGTTCCTTTTACATGGCGGGCCGATGATAAAGAAAAGTATGAAACATTATCTGGCATTGCTGTTATGGCCACAGTTACAACTGGCCAGACACAATTTAAGGAAAATATATTATTTACTCACCGGGGTTTAAGTGGGCCAGCTATATTACAGGTGTCGTCCTACTGGAAAACAGGTAATGCTGTAGAAATTAACTTATTACCAGATATTGATCTACACAATGAAATTGAACAGGCAACTCAAACTCATCCCCAGCAACAAGTCATTACCCTGCTTGGCCGCTTTTTGGCCAGGCGTTTAATAAAAGTGTTTATTGACCCTGTCATACAGCAAAGCCGTCTGGCATCACTTAGCAAAGCGCAGATAAACAACATTGTTTCCAGCTTACAAAACTGGCTTGTAAATCCCAACGGTACTGAAGGTTACCGAACGGCCGAAGTGACCCTCGGCGGTGTTGACTGCAATGACTTATCGTCTAAAACCATGCAAGCAAATCAACAACCTGGACTATACTTTATTGGCGAAGTTGTTGATGTTACCGGTTGGCTAGGCGGCTATAACTTTCAATGGGCCTGGTCATCCGGTTGGTGCGCCGGACAATACGTTTAATCAGGCAGTAAAAACAAGTACCCACACTAATAGACTGTGTTCTAAATCCAGCCTTTCATTTAAAATACATATTTATTCCTAAGCCAGTCTTTTATGAAACACACGATTGATAACCTGCCGTTTACAAATAGTTTTGCAAGCCTTGGTGATGCATTTTATTCAAAGGTTAATCCCACACCGTTTAGCCAGGACAGTTATCTAATCCACTTAAACGAAAATGCAGCAACACTTCTGAAACTGGATACTTCAAAACAAAACACGCAACGCTTAACCGAAGTATTAAGCGGGCAAGCCCTGCCAGTTGGTGCAGAACCCCTTGCTATGTTGTACTCAGGCCATCAATTTGGCTACTACGTCGAACAGCTCGGTGATGGGCGAGCCATTATGCTTGGCGAAGTTAGTACCGATACCAGTACCCGATGGGAAATTCAGTTAAAAGGCAGCGGTATTACACCCTACTCACGTCAAGGTGACGGCCGTGCAGTACTGCGTTCGAGTATCCGCGAATATTTATGCAGTGAAGCCATGCACGGCCTGGGTATTCCGACTACCCGGGCACTTTGTTTAACCGGCAATAATGACGAAGTTTACCGCGAACAAATAGAAACCGCTGCCGTTCTGACCCGTATAGCACCGACACATATTCGTTTTGGTTCTTTTGAAACATTCTTTTATCGTAGTCAGCCCGATAATATAAAAACACTGGCTGATTTTGTAATAAAAAATTATTACCCTGAACTGCTCAAGGCAAAAAACAGTTACCTTGAGCTACTTAAAGCGGTTATTGACAGAACAGCAAAGCTGATTGCACAGTGGCAGTCCGTTGGCTTTGCGCATGGTGTGATGAATACGGATAATATGTCTATCGTTGGCCTGACACTGGACTATGGCCCGTTTGGTTTTCTTGACAATTACAACCCGAAGTTTATCTGCAACCATTCTGACTATGAAGGTCGCTATGCATTTGAGAACCAGCCGCAAATTGGTCTGTTTAACCTGAGTTGTCTGGCGCAGGCATTACTCCCTTTAATGGATGTGCAAGCTGCAAAAGACGCACTTGAGACTTACCAGCAAACCTATACCCATTACTACAATCAGCTTATGGCTGAAAAACTGGGGTTTGAAAAAACAGATGCAAAAGTTGATAAACTTATCACCGAACTGCTGGAACAAATGCAACAATCCGGCACAGATTATACCATGTTGTTTCGTCAATTAAGCCTACCCGAAACTAAACCGCAAGAACTGGCAGATATGTTTATTGACAGAAACAGCTTTAATTTATGGTATTCAGATTATAAAAATTATTTTACAGTGGTAAATCTGAACCTCGATGAGCAACGCAAAAAAATGCTGCTGACCAACCCTAAATATATTTTAAGAAATTATATGGCGCAAATTGCAATCAACAAAGCCGAACAGCAGGATTATTCTGAAATAGATAAACTACTTAAGATTTTACATTCACCTTTTGATGAACACCCTGATATGCAACACTACGCCGGCTTGCCACCTGACTGGGCAGACAGTATCAGTGTAAGTTGTTCATCATAATAAAAATAAAGGCCTTAAAATGACACTACAAGATTTGTTAAATGAAATTAACACGAACCCTGAAAAGGTTGAGTTTAACGATGTTATAAATGTAATTGATAGCGAATACAATTATTCGCCGTCACGCTTTATAAATGGCAAAGCTGATGACGCGATTATAAATGAAAGCGGTAGCAATGAAGGTTCCTGTAAAATTTTTGCCTTTGCAAAATTAAACAACTTAAACAAACAACAAACACTGGCCTGTTTTGGAAAATATTATCGTGAAGATGTGCTGCAACACCCGGATGCAAATGACCATGCTAACATTCGCAGCTTAATAAAAAATGATCTGGACAATATACAGTTTGATAACGATGTATTAGAGAAAAAATAATTTGATTTTTCTCTAAATATTACAAACAAATAGTTATTTTACTTTATAGCCATCCGTTAATGTTTTCATAAAAGCCACAAGATCTTCAACTTCCTGCTTTGTTAACTTTAAATCACCCAGTTCATCCTTGTTGACGTTTTCTGCAACTTCCGGCTTTGGCCATTGTTTAACATCACGGGTATTGTAAAAATCAACAACCTCTTCAAGTGTTTCAAAGACACCGTTATGCATATAGGGAGCGGTTAAAGCAATATTACGCAAAGTCGGCACACGGAATTTACCCTTTTGCTTGTCATCATTAACAACGGCCGCCAAACCTGGATCAACATAATGTTCACCCTCCGGGTTAACCTCTGACGATTGCATGTAAAACGGGTTTTGTGGGTTAGCCGGTACACCTAAATTGTCGTAGGTAAAATCGGTAAACAATGGCGGCTGACCCGTTTCTGATTTTTCACTCGGATGACATGCCGCACAGTTTCCCTTCTCTTCGGCATTAAACAAGTCCAGCCCTCGCTTCTCCTGTGCTGAAAGTTCGGCCTTGCCTTGCAGATAAGCATCGTACTTTGAACTAAACGGACTTAATTCCTTGCTGCGTTGATAAGCCGATAACGCCAGCGTTAGCTGCGAAACAGTATGTTGCTCGTTTATCATTGCCGTTTCGCCATATACTTTCCTGAATATTTTTTCGTAACCCGCTTCTTTAAGCCGTGTAACCAGTGTTGCTTTGTTGGCTAAGGCCATTTCAACCGGATTAAACAGCGGGCCAGTCGCCTGCAATTCCAGGCTGTTTTTTCTGCCATCAAGAAACAGGCCGCCAACATAAATCTGCTCTTTTTTATCGAAGTGCAAAGCCGGAATATACGCAGCGTAGCGGATTGTGGGCGTATTGCGGTTACCAAACAGAACCGGGTTTGCACCCGGTGAAACTGCTAACAAAGGCCTTTGCGGGGGCAATGC
>JALTLP010000222.1 GCA_027001895.1 Chromatiales bacterium
TGATCTCGCCATTCCCTAGGATTGAATCAGGATTAAATCATTATTTATGGTTTTTTTAACCGCTAATTTTATGTCGATAACAACGTTTAAGATTAAATAACCGTCATGTACAAACTTAATAAACCACTTTTAATTTTTTAAACAGGACACAGTGAACATTTTTTTACAGGCTTATATATGCGTAACCCTGCTCTTGTAACTCAAGTAAATCAGCCGCACCTACTGGTATAATTTCAACAAAATCATAGAGATCATTTTTATCCCAGCCTAATGTTTTTAATGTGTTACCACAGGCATGAAATTTCACCCCATAACTGGCCAAACTCTGGACAATTTGTCGATTCTTTTTCGAAACGGGGCGTTCCGGTAGCTTTGCGAGTATGTGAATACCAGCTCCAAATGCGGTAACAACAATTGTAATATTGTCATCGTATTTACGAATCATCTCGCCGACAGAAAATAATACACCGTCGTGATATTTTTCACTGGCTTTATTAAACTGATACACCACATTATGATCAGTCGGATCACCAGGAAATCGCAGTTCACCCACATCATCTGATGCATTTTGGGAAGCAACAGCTCGTGCGCCAAACACACTTGCTGCGAGCCCGGCTAAGCCAGTAATTAATTTTCGTCGTGTATTCATTATGATTTCATATCGTCAAAAAATTTCTTTACACCATCCACCCAACTGCTGCCCTGTGGATTGTGATTTTTATTATCTCCGTGAATACTTTTTTCAAACTCTCGCAATAATTCTTTTTGTTTTGAAGTCAGTTTAACAGGGGTTTCGATAATAACTTTACATATTAAGTCACCCACCATTCCTCCACGAACCGGTTTAACACCCTTGCCTTTTAAGCGAAACAATCTGCCCGTTTGTGTCTCAGCTGGTATTTTAAGCTTAACACGACCATTTAATGTTGGCACCTCAAGCTCGCCGCCCAATGCTGCTGTTGCAACACTAATCGGCATCTGGCATAACAGGTTACTACCATCTCGCTCAAAAATAGCATGTGGTTTAACATGAACCTGCACATACAAATCGCCTGAAGGACCACCATTTTCACCGGCTTCTCCCTCGCCAGACAAGCGAATACGATCCCCATTATCCACGCCCGGCGGAACTTTAACCGATAAGGTTTTACGCTCTTCAATTCGCCCCTGGCCATGACAGTCATCACAGGGGTCAGAGATAGTTTTGCCCTGACCATGACAATGGGGGCAAGTTTGCTGAACCGAGAAGAACCCCTGCTGAATCCGTACCTGACCGGTACCACCACAGGTTGTACAGGTCGTTGGGGAGGAGCCTTTTTTAGCACCACTTCCCGAACAGGTTTTACAGCCAACCAGTGTTGGTATTTTAATTTTAACGGTAGTACCCGCAACCGCATCTTCTAGATTCAACTCAAGATTGTAGCGTAAGTCCGAGCCACGATAAGAACGGCTACGACCACCGCCGCCACCTCCACCGCCGAAGATATCACCAAACACATCACCAAAAATATCACTGAAATTACCGGCACCGGCACCCGCTCCGTAGCCTGCACCACCACCCGCAGACGGGTCTACACCCGCATGCCCATATTGGTCATAAGCCGCTCGCTTTTGGGGGTCTGATAAAATATCGTAGGCTTCTTTGCCTTCTTTAAATTTAACTTCAGCCGCTTCCGAGTCATCGGCATTTCTATCCGGATGATGCTTCATCGCCAAACGTTTAAAGGCTTTTTTAATAGCCGCTTCGTTAGCGTCTTTGGAAATTCCTAAAACTTCGTAATAATCTCGTTTTGACATACTTAATTGTCTCTTTAACTTACAACTATATATTATTTTTTTAGCGCAAATAAATGCGCATGTACGCAAATATTGTTTACGTTAGACGCCGGGCGCTTTAACCAAAATAATACGTTTATTTGCATGCTTTGCGTTTATTGGCCGTGAACAGCTTTTAAAGCTTTAAACACACAAAATGCCCGGCTCAAAAAACCGGGCATTTCATAATGGCTAAATGCCCAAGTAATAACTTACTTGTTGTTATCGTCTTTTACTTCTTCAAACTCAGCGTCAACCACTTCGTCATCGGCTGCGTTGGATGCGTCTTGCTGTGCACCACCCTCAGCCGCACCGCCTTCTTGCTGCTGTGATTGAGCGTAAGCTTTTTCAGCTACCTTACCCGCAACTTCTGTCAATGCTGTTGTCTTAGTTTCGATAAGTTCTTTATCGTCTCCGGCAACCGCTTCTTTAAGTTCAGTAATCGCAGCTTCAATCGCTGTTTTTTCACTTTCTTCAACCTGATCACCCAGGTCTTTCAGTGATTTTTCAGATGCATGAATCAGGTTGTCTGCAGTATTACGCACTTCAACCAGTTCTTTCAACTTGCGATCTTCATCAGCGTGGGCTTCCGCATCCTTAACCATGTTTTCCACTTCTTCATCAGATAAACCGGAAGAGGCTTTAATCACGATAGACTGCTCTTTACCCGTCGCTTTATCTTTCGCCGATACATTTAAAATACCATTTGCATCAATATCGAAAGAGACTTCAATTTGCGGTACACCACGAGCGGCAGGTGGAATATCCTGAAGGTCGAATCGACCCAAAGACTTATTACCCGACGCCATTTCGCGCTCACCCTGTAACACATGAACCGTTACCGCAGACTGATTATCATCCGCCGTTGAGAACACCTGTGCTGCTTTAGTTGGGATGGTGGTATTTTTCTCAACCAGTTTGGTCATAACACCACCCATGGTTTCGATACCCAGTGATAAAGGAGTCACGTCTAGAAGCAGGATGTCATTAACATCGCCACCTAAAACACCACCCTGAATCGAGGCACCCATGGCAACCGCTTCATCCGGGTTCACATCCCTACGCGCTTCTTTACCAAAGAAGTTTTTAACCGCTTCCTGAACCAGAGGCATACGACTCTGACCACCCACTAAAATCACATCATCAACATCACTTACACTTAAGCCCGCGTCTGCAAGGGCTGTTTTGCAAGGTGCAATGGTGCGTTCCACTAAATCTTCAACCAGTGATTCAAGCTTCGCACGAGTCAACTTAAGATTAAGATGCTTAGGTCCAGACGCATCAGCCGTAATATAAGGCAGATTCACATCAGTTTGCTGACTGTTAGACAGCTCAATTTTTGCTTTTTCTGCCGCTTCTTTTAAACGCTGCAATGCAAGTGGATCGTTGTGTAAATCCATGCCGTTATCTTTCTTGAACTCATCCGCAAGATAATCGATTAAACGCATATCAAAGTCTTCGCCACCAAGGAATGTATCACCGTTGGTTGCCAGTACTTCAAACTGATGCTCACCATCAATCTCTGCGATTTCAATTAACGACACATCGAATGTACCACCACCTAAATCATATACTGCGATGGTTGAGTCGCCTTTCAGCTTCTTATCCATACCGTAAGCTAATGCCGCCGCTGTGGGCTCATTAATAATACGTTTCACTTCAAGACCGGCGATCTTGCCTGCATCTTTTGTTGCCTGACGCTGTGAGTCATTGAAGTAAGCAGGAACGGTTACTACCGCTTCGGTCACTTCTTCACCTAAATACTCTTCAGCAGTTTTCTTCATTTTTTGAAGAATACGTGCAGACACTTCAGGTGGCGCCATCTTATTACCGCGTGCTGTAATCCACGCATCGCCATTGTCTGCTTTAATAATTTCATAAGGCACTAGCTTAATATCGCGCTGCACGACTTCTTCTTCGAAGCGACGCCCGATAAGACGCTTAACAGCGTATAAAGTATTTTCAGGATTAGTCACCGCCTGACGCTTTGCTGACTGACCTACCATTACTTCATCGCCTTCACC
>JALTLP010000223.1 GCA_027001895.1 Chromatiales bacterium
AATGCATGGAATAAAACGGGGTATTAAGCGCCGGGCTGCTGAAAAAAACTGGGACCGGGCTTATCAAAAGGAAATGATTAATGGCGTAAGGGAAACACTGTATACCTATACCACTACCATTCGAAAATTTGCCGAATTAAAACTGTATGAACGATTGTTTTCATTATGGCATGTACTGCACCTGCCGTTATTTGTTATGCTTATAATAAGTGGCATTACTCATGTCATTGTTGTGCATATGTATTAACCATGAAAACATTAAACGGACTTAAACAAATTACCCTCGGCAGCCTGCTGCTCTCACTCGCCATGCTACTGCTCGCACCGGGGCCGGTGCAGGCCGATGTGTTCGAAACATTATTAATGCCCGGCAAACTGATTGAGGGGCATAAAAAATACGAAACAAAATGCGATAAATGTCATGTGTCCTTTGAGAAAAAGAGCCAGAAAAAGAAGTGTATCGCCTGCCATGACGAAATTGAAAAAGATATAAAAACCCGCAGCGGTTACCACGGTAAAACCCGGAAAATCAAACACACTGAATGCCAGTTATGCCATACCGATCATAAAGGGCGTAAAGCCGATGTTGTCAAACTGGACAAGGCTACATTCGACCACCAGTTTACCAACTTCCCGCTGCGTGACAGCCATAAAAGTGTACGTTGCGAACAATGCCATAAAAAGTCAAAACCTTATCGAAAAACTAAAAGCGACTGCCATGCCTGCCATAAACAAGACAGCCATCACAGTAAAACAATGGGTAAAAAATATTTAACCAAATGTCAGTCCTGCCACAATGAAAAAGGCTGGTCCTCGATTAAATACGACCACAACAAAACCAAATTCCATTTAAAAGGCAAACATAAAAAAGTTGACTGTACCACCTGCCATCCGAATGACCGTTATATAAAAACACCCAGAGCCTGCGTGTCCTGCCATCGTCTTGACGATGTCCACCGTGGTAACAATGGTAAAAAATGTCAGAAGTGCCACTCAACCCGTGGCTGGAAAAAATTAAAATTCGACCACTCAAAAGATACCGACTTCCCACTCACCGGCCGGCACAAACAACTTATTTGTGCTGACTGCCACAAGCAAGACCCTTACAAGGTCGAAATAAAAATGACCTGTATTTCATGTCATAAAAAAGATGATTCGCATCATGGCAAATTTAATACAAAATGCGAGAAATGCCATAAGACTTCGAGCTGGAAAAAGCTAAAGTTTAACCACAATAAAGACACTAAATATAAATTAAAAGGTAAGCATAAAAAAGCAAGCTGTATCGGCTGCCACAAGGGCACCCTTTACAAAACTAAAACACCAACAACCTGTATTAAATGCCACAAGGTAGACGATGTTCACCGTGGCCAACAAGGTAAACAATGTCAGAACTGCCATAATGAAAAAGGCTGGAACCAGAAAGTACGCTTTGATCACGATTTAACCCGTTTACCCCTTATTGGTCTACACGCGACCACACCGTGTGAAGAATGCCATTTATCCAATACCTATAAAACGGCAAAAATTGCCTGCTTTAGTTGCCACGAACAGGACGATATACACGAACAAAAACTCGGTGAAAACTGTAATGCCTGCCATAACCCTAATGGCTGGAAGTACTGGCGTTTTGATCATGATAAACAAACTAAATTCAAGATCACTGGTAAGCACAAAAAACTGTATTGTGAAGCCTGTCACACCAGAGCAGTGAAAGTGGTTGAAAGTACACCTCGCACCTGTATTGCCTGTCATTCAGCCGACGATATTCATGACGGACAATTTGGTAAAAGATGTGAACGCTGTCATACCACTAAATCTTTCGACGATCTACACTTTAGAAACTAGGCAAACTGACTTGTCTAATTTTTGTTCAGTTGAACCCCCACTACAAAAAGGCTTGGAAGCATGGCACACAAAAATTTATGGAACACACTACGTACGAATTTAAATTTACCTCTAAAAGCTTTAGCACTGGTAAGCTTAACGTTTGTTCTTTCTGCAACGCCTGCGGTTGCAAAGAAAGCTAAATTTGATCATGACACAACCGGCTTTATCCTGTCCGGTGCACATCAGCGTACTACCTGCGATACCTGTCATGCCCGCGGTATTTTTAAAGGGACTCCCAAACAATGCCAGGACTGTCACTCGACTAAAAGCACTATCGGCGCAACCAAAAAACACGCATTACATATTCAGAGCAACGACTCTTGCGATGATTGCCATACTGAAATCAGTTTTAGTAATGCCACGGTCGACCATAACAATGTCAGCGGCTCCTGCTCTACCTGCCATAACGGTACAACCGCTACTGGCAAATCCAGTAACCACGTTAAAAGCAGTAATAGCTGTGACAACTGTCACTCCACCCGTGCCTGGAGCCCGGCTCGCTTTAACCATAACAATGTAGCGGTTGGTTCATGTTCAACCTGTCACAATGGGGTGACAGCAACCGGTAAATCATCCAGACATATTGTGAGCTCCAATACCTGTGACGACTGCCATACAACGTCTAGCTGGTCGGGTGCACGTTTTGACCACAGCGGTGTTACCAGCGGCTGTTCAAGCTGCCACAATGGCGTAACCGCAACTGGCAAACCCAGCAATCACGTTGCAAGCAATGATACCTGTGAAAATTGTCATAACACCAAATCATGGTCGGGCGGCAGTTTTAACCATATCGGTATCAGTAACAACTGCTTTAGTTGTCATAATGGTATTACCGCCATTGGCAAATCCAAAGGCCACCCACAAACATCGAATGTTTGTGAAGACTGCCACACTACCAGTACTTTTAAAGGTGCTCGTTTCAATCACACTGGTATAACCAGTGGTTGTTCAAGCTGCCATAACGGTATTCAGGCAAAAGGCAAAAATTCTAACCACATTCAATCTTCTAATGCATGCGAAGACTGCCATAACACCGTTTCTTTCTCGGGTGCCAAGTTTGGCCATGAAGGTGTTACCAGCAACTGCTTTAGTTGCCACAATGGTACGACTGCAACGGGTAAATCATCTAACCACATTCAAAGCAATAACACCTGCGAAGATTGCCATAACAGCTTTACCTCCTGGGAAGGCGCCAAATTTAACCACAGTGGCGTTAACGGTGGATGCTTTAGCTGCCACAACGGTGTAACTGCAACCGGCAAAACGTCTAACCACATTCAAAGTAGCAATACCTGTGAAGACTGCCATAACAGCTTTAAAACCTGGAGTGGTGCCAAGTTTAACCACACCGGTGTAACCAGTGGCTGTTTCAACTGTCATAACGGCGTAACGGCAACAGGTAAATCTTCGGGTCATCCACAAACATCGAATGTTTGTGAAGACTGCCATACAACAACAACCTGGAGTGGCGCAACCTTTAGTCATAGTGGTGTAACCGGCAACTGCTTTAGCTGCCACAATGGTGTAACCGCAACCGGCAAATCACCAACACATATCCAGAGCAGCAACACCTGTGAAGACTGCCATAGCAGCTTTACAACATGGACAGGTGCCAAATTCAACCATACGGGTATTACAAATGGTTGTTACAGCTGCCACAATGGTGTAACCGCAACAGGTAAAACACCAACCCACGTACAAAGCAGTAACGTTTGTGAAGACTGTCATACCAGCTTTACGACCTGGTTAGGTGCCAAGTTTGACCATTCAGGTGTTACCCAACCCTGTGCAAACTGTCACCTGAGCATACGTCCACCGGCACCTCACAGCACTTCGACTGTTTGTGAAAACTGTCATACTACAACCAGTTGGACCAAGATTATCTTCGACCACAGCACGGTTGCAGCAGGTAGCTGCCTGGACTGTCACTTAAATGATAAAACGTCTAATCACTTTGTAACGTCACTTTCCTGTGATGCCTGCCATTCACCAACAGGCCGCTGGACAGACGCTGTTCGTTACGATCACAATTCACCGAACTATCCGGGCAACCACCGAACTTCTGTAAAATGTACTGATTGCCATACCAGTAACACTTCTACAGCAACGTGGCGCAGCCCGGCTTATAAACCGGATTGTGCGGGTTGTCACGAAACCAAGTTCCAGAAAGAACGAACTGAACACAAGAAGATTGAGAATCCACGTACCTACTACACTGTAAGTGAGTTACGTGACTGTACTGGAAGTTGCCACGTTTACAGCGATCCAACTTTGACTACTCGCACCAAAACACGCAACAGAAAGCACACAACAACTAACTGGGATTAGTCGTTGTCGCCATAACAAAAATAAAAGCTGTATCTTATGTTTAGTTGTAAATCTTATTTTCGTGCCGTTATTGTTTTCACATTAACGGCACTTTCTTTTTCTGCCTCTTCGGCAATCGAAGATCGCTTTCTTGATTTTTATTCAATAAAGCCCTACGACCGTGGCTATATACTTAAAATTCGTTTTAACGAATCTGTTTCTTATATCAACCATTTTACAGAAAACTCAAACAAGACGATTAGAATCAATGTTCGTCCTCTGCTTATTCGTTTTATCCCGTTATCAACCATGCATATCAATGAAGTTATACGTGGTAAACATGCCAATAACATTGGTCTTGAAACTATCCGGCTGGAAAATGCAGAACAGACCGGTACCGATAGTAATATCAAGCATAACCAGCTCGAACTATCCCTGAACTTTAAAACACCGGTTACATTTAATATTACCCAGGACTCCGGCAGTAAAATAATCAGTGTTTATATTGATCAGGTTGGGCAATCAAAGAAATTTCAGCAACAGAAGTTTAAAAAGCCAGACATATCTGAAGAGGTTGAAAACAAGTATTATGTCATTAACCTGCTGTCATCGCGTAAGCCGGTTAACAAGGAATCAGTACCTGATAACGACTTTTACAAACGCCATGAAGTGTTTCTTGCCGAGCACACTGTTCAAAATAAGCACTGGTATCGTTTACGTCTGGGCTATTTTTCAAACTGGAAAAAAGCAAAAATCGCTTTACGTAAAATCAAGAAAACCTATCCTAAAGCCTGGATAAGCCGGGTTGAAGATATAAATATCGACAAAGCTAAAAAATGGCTTATAGAAGACACGCTGGCTGCAGCAAAGGAAGAGGAGAAAAGGGCCAGTAAAAAAGCACCGACTAAAGTCAAAAAATCAAAAATTAATGTGGCTGATAAAGACTTTATTGTTACCGGCAAGTCAGATAACAAAAAAGTTCTGTTCCTGATGGAAAAAGGTCGGAATGCCATGATAGATGGCAGGTACCGCAAAGCCATCAGCTACTACAAAAAAGCCTACCAGCTTGCAAAGGGTGCAGAGAAGAAACTCGCTCTGGAATACCTTGGGCTTGCACGTGAAAGAAATAACCAGCTGGCGCATGCAAAAGCAGCTTACAGAAAATATCTTAAAGATTACCCACAGGGAGAAGATGCTGAACGGGTCAAACAGCGCCTGGAAGCCATTCTTACTGCTCGTTTAAAGCCAAAGAAAAAGATTGCCCGCCCGGATAAAAGAAAGCAAAAAGAGATAACCTGGGAAACATTTGGAACCCTGTTCCAGTTCTACCGCTATCAGAATGATGACAGTGATACAGGTGGCAGCACCGAAGTTGACAATTCCCTGTCAACCAACCTTTCAGTGTCAACACGTCGCAGAAGTGAAGACTATGACATGCGCTTCCAGTTTGATGGTAGCCACCGTTACGATGCACTAAGCAGTAATAATAAATCGGACGCAAGACTTTCAAAACTCTATGCTGATATTACCTCCAGAAAATCAGGATTCCATACCCGGATTGGGCGACAAACCAGTCATAACTACGGTATTTTAGGGCGATTCGATGGCGCAATTTTTGACTACCCGCTTTCAAACAAGTACAAAACAACCCTGAGCTTTGGTTACCCGGTCAGAAGCAGCAAAGACAACAGTGTTGTTACCAGTACCCGGTTTTATGGAGTCGCACTGGAAGTTACCGAGCTAATTTCAAACTGGGATACAACGTTCTATGCCATCCAGCAAACAAGAAATGGTATATCTGATCGTGAAGCAATCGGTACAGAAGTACGCTCCGTTAAACCGAACAGTTCTATTTTTGGACTGTTAGACTACGACACATCCTATTCAGAATTAAATAACGCCACCATGATTGCAAACTGGCTGTTTGGTAAACAAAATATCAGTACACTGAACCTGGTGGTTGACTACAGAAAGTCGCCAACCCTCACGACCAGTAATGCATTGATTGGGCAGACGGTAACGACTTTCGAGGAACTTGCCGCAGCTAAAACCGAGGCCGAATTACGCGGGCTTGCACAGGACAGAACGGCAACATATAAAACGGTTACCTTGTCAGGCTCTACGCCACTTAGCAAGAAGTATCAGCTTAATGGTGACATTACTGTATCCAGCTTATCAGGCACACCTGCATCCGATGGTGTTGCTGCAACCCAGCCAACAGGCACTGAAACAGCCTATGGTTTACAATTTATTGGTAACAACCTGATAACTGATAATGACGTTAGTATTATAGGCGTACGCATTTCAAACCGAAGCACGGCCGATACCACGACCTATGATTTGAATTCACGCATTATTTTAAATTCTGAATGGAATATCCGACCTCGTTTCCGTTACGAAACACAAACCCAAAGCACCGGTATAAACAGAACAATATTTAAACCATCCATCCGTGTTGACTACCGCTTTAAACGCAATGTCAAGTTTGAACTGGATACCGGCTATGACTTCAAGAAAATTGATGGTACCACCAATAGCAAGGAAACCAGTTTCTACATAAACCTGGGTTATATTTACGATTTCTAGTACGGTTTCCGGCGCTGCGTTACTTTATTGCAGCCTGTTCCGTATACCAGTTAATGTTACCAATACTATTTACCGGCAAAGGCTCCCCATCCCTGATTTTTTTTATAATATTTTCTTTTGATCTGGCTGGGGTTAAAACCATACGACAACGCGCATTTTTAAGCATATCAATACTTAACGAAATCCGCTTACTCGGTTCTTTAGGTGAGTTAAATACTGGAACTACACTGCGTGTATCCTGAAGTGCAGCATTGTCAGGAAACAGGCTGGCGGTATGCCCATCCTCCCCCAATCCAAGATAAGCAATATCCAGTCGCTCAAGCCTGTTTATTACTACACGATAATCTGCAGCGGCCTTTTCTGCACCAAGTTCAGCTTTTGTTAAATAAATATTGGTATCCGCCAACCTCGACCACAACACCTGTTGCAACATAACATCGTTACGCTCAGGATGGCCTTTTGGGTAACAACGTTCATCACCGAGATACCAGTGTGTTTTTTCCCAGGGCAAGTCAGCATTAGCAAGATGACTTAAACAGCCAAGCGGCGATTTACCTCCGGGTAAAGCAATATGGCATACGTTATTGATACTGATAAAGCTACGTATTTTATTTTCCAGAAATTTGGCGGCGGCAACAGATGCCTGGGTAAAATCAGGGTAAACAAACCAGTTATGCATTGAATTATTATACAACAAGCCCGGAATTAAAAAGAAAGTTTAATATGGTAAAGTATTTAGAACAGGCCAAGAAATGAATCGTTGTCGCTTTTTTCCAGCAAGGTGCTGATTTCATCCTGCCCGGTACTTTTTGCTATCATAAGTGCTGTCTTACGATCTTTATTACGGATATTGACCCTGGCACCTTTTGATAGCAGGTAATCAACAACTTCAAGGTGACCATTTTTAACACTTTCGATTAACGCTGTATTCCCATAGATATTTTTTGCATTAATTTTGGCACCGTTTTCCAGTAATAATTTTACAACCGGCAAATACCCCCCATCTGCAGCCAGAATAAGTGCGGTGTTCTGTGTATTGCTTCTCGACTCTACTTTTGCATTTCTGGCCAATAGTGTTTTTACAATTTTTTCCTGGCCGGCACCTGCCGCCAGAGAAAGTAAGGCATAACCATCCTTATCCTTTTTTTCTATATCTGCACCAAGCGCAAGCAGTTTTTTAAATACCGCATTGTGCCCATTATGCACCGAAAACCACAATGCAGTGTGCCCACTATTGTCACGCGCATCAAGCTTTGCGCCTTTTCGCTTAAGATAATCAAGAACATCAGCTTTACCTTCCCTCGCTGCCCATAACAAGGCGGTCATACCATTTTTTTGTTTATGATTAATGGCTGCCTTTTTAGCCAGCAACATTTTTACTACCGGCAGCGACCCGTTTCTGGCAGCATATAACAACGCTGTCATGCCAGACTTGTTTTTATCATTAACATGCGCACCAAAAGACAGGAGTAATTTAACCGAGCGGCTATCACCGACGTTTGCTGCAAGCATTAAAGGTGTTGTACCGTCTTTGGCGGCAGTATTAACCTGCGCACCACTGTTAACAAGCAGTGCAACCGTTTTTGTATGTCCTTTCGACATTGCCCGACCCAGGGCTGTATAACCATCTTTATCACGGCGATCAATCGTTTTATGGCTGTCCTTTAATAAACCTCGGACAACGGCGGTTTGTCCACGCCAGGCAGCTTCCATAAGCGGGGTCCAGCCTTTAACCAGATCATTTCTTCTTTTACGAACTTCTTTCGCATCAGTGATTTTTGTAACTTTTCGTTTATTCGTTTTTGGTATCGGCGCACCGGCAGCATGTAATAATTTTACGACTTTTTTCTTATTGCCCATACTGGCAAGCATCATCGCCGTTTTATTTTTTTTGTTCTTAATAAATATTTTTGCTTTATGTTGCAGTAATAGTTTTACGATTTTATCGTCACCACCTTTTGCTGCATACATCAGCGCAGTTCCACCGGTTGTATCTTTTACATTCAGGTTTGCTCTGTTTTTCAGCAATGTCTTAACTGCTTTATACTTATGGCGTTTAGTCGCAAGTATCAGGGCTGTCTCGTTGTAAATATTTTTTTCATTAACTTTTGCACCCGACCGGATTAACGTCAGTAATGATTTCTGATGACCTGCCTGAGCCGCCAGCATAAGCGCCGTATTATTATTGATGTCCGTGGTATTTTTATCCGCACCTTGTGCGATCAGGTTTTTTATTGCTGTATAGTCATCGCGACGAGCCGATGCTAACAGTGTTTCGTTTAATGAATCAACGTCATCACCAGCCACTTCCTGTACGCCTTTTTCTTTGAGTCTGGCCAGTTGTCGTTTTGCTTTTGAATGACCATTTTTAGCAGCCCGGTTAAACCACTTGAAAGCGCTGGACGGATTCTTTTTTACACCAACGCCTTTCAGGTACTGCATTGCGATGCTGTACTGCGCTTTGGCGTGGCCATTTCGCGCCGCCCGAAACATCCACCTGGTCGCAAGCTTCAGGTTTTTCTTAACGCCCCGACCACTTTTAAGTAACACACCACATTCATAAGCTGCCTTCACATTGCCTTTTTTTGCCAGTTTGCTATATATTTTCCAGGCCTTATTATAATCTTTTACCCGCACTGCTTTACGCGCATCTTCCAAAGTTGCAGCAACAATGTTTGCTGAAACTACACCCAGAAGAACAACAAGAATTATCCGAAAAAATTTCTGCCGACAACTACTCTGTACCATGTTTGGTCTCCACAACAATACCAATTTCTTTAAGGAAAGGCGTTGGCAAAATACCGCCTGCACAAACAATAATACCGTCATTTTCCAGTTCTATTTTTTTTCCCTGCTGATCTATTTCAACTGTTTTCTCACCAATATTTTTCACATTGGAGCTCAGTAAAACATTCATCTTACCTTCTGCGGCATACTGCTCGACTTTTTTTCTGTTCTTTTCCTTTGCTCGTGAAAAAGATTCACTACGATACGAGATGGATACCGTCGTACCTTCTTCATCGGCAATACTGTGTGCCGCTTCCAGTGCACTGTCACCGCCACCAACAACAAGTACATGCTTGCCGGCATATTGTTGTGGATCAATCAGGTTGTATACCACCTTCGGTTGCTCTTCACCCGGCACCCCCAGTTTTCGTGGTGTACCACGGCGGCCAATAGAAAGCATAATGGTTTTAACTTTGTACTCACTCTTTGTAGTCGTTAGTTTAAAACCTTTACCATTGGGTTCAATGTTTTCCATTTTTTCCTTGTAGTTAATCTTAATACCTGATTTTTTCTCAACCTCTTGCCATAATTTTAATAGCTTTTCCTTGGTTGTTTCCCGAAAATTTACCTTGCCAAAAATCGGTAATACAATCGGCGCAGTCATTACCACTTTACCACGCGGGAAGTTATAAACGGTTCCACCGAGTGAATCCTGTTCGATAGTAATGTATTTTAATTTCTTTTCCTTCGCAGACAGGGTTGCAGCAAATCCCGCCGGACCTGCGCCGATAATAGCAACATCGTAAGCATCTGAATCACCTTCGGTAATAAACGGATGTTTCGCCATTGCATCCATGGCCTGCTTACCCTGGGTAATGGCGTTTCTTATCAGCCCCATGCCACCAAGTTCACCGGCAATAAACAGGCCGGGTACATTGGTTTCAAAATTTTCACTCACATTTGGGATATCAATACCCCGTTTTTCAGTACCAAATACCAGAGTAATCGCATCAAACGGGCAGGCCGCTTTACAGGCACCGTGGCCAATACATTTTGTGGGTTTGACTAATTGTGCCCGGCCATTAATAAGGCCAAGAATTTCACCTTCCGGGCAGGCCTTTACACAGGCACCACAGCCTACACAAAGGCTATCATTAATGACCGGATGCAAAGATGCAGGCTCAGTTAAGCCTTCTTTGATAACCGTCTGAAAATTATCGCTGGTCTTTTTCGACTTTTTAAGTGCTCTGAGCCAGAAAAAGGCAATAATAATAAACGGCAGGGTATAGGCTGCATATGTTAAGGTTTCTACATCATTCATTTTGAAATACACAACTCAAATGGGCTGTATATAATAGTATAAAACAAGCAATTTCTCTGAAAACCGAGTCACACTACACACATTTTTATATTACAAAGAATGAAACAAAACTATTGGACAAAACCAGACTTTTGGATTGCCTGTCTGGCCGCAATAATCTTTTGGCTGGCTTATGGCTATTATTTTGCCCCAGAGAAAACAAATACTACCCCTACCCACTTTAACCTGCTCCTGCTTATAATTATTTTTCCGGTACTGGAAGAAATCGTATTTCGTGGCCTTATTCAGGAGTCTATTCAACAATTACTTGCTAACAATCATTTGAAAACCCGGTTGTGCTGGCGCATCAGCCGTGCCAACCTGATTACCAGTTTATTCTTCAGCGTGGCGCACCTGTGGTCACAAAGCACACTGTGGGCGCTGGCAATCATTGTTCCCTCTGTTATCTTTGGTTACTTTAAAGACCGTTATCAGAGCTTGCTACCTTCCATCTGGCTACATATTTTCTATAATTTAGGCTTTTACCTACTACTATAAATCTTGTGCGGCAAATTTTGCTGATTGATTGACCTTGATCAATATTAGATTTTGCTAATATACTATAATTGTTGAAATATTAATTCATTTGAAGGTAACCATGCATACTTACCCCTTATTTTACAGAGTGCTACTGGCGGTTTTTTTGCTGCTTGCCAGCATACAATCAGGTTTTGCAGAATCAGCAAACGGTAAACAGTTGTATATCCAGCACTGTTCTGTCTGTCATGGCGATAAAGGCGCTGGCGGTGTAGGTGTTCCACTTAATCTGGAATCCTTCCAAAGCAGTATTAGTGACCATTACCTCGCACAAACCATTAAGCTGGGGCGCTTTGGTCGAACCATGCCCTCATTCAAACGCCTTGGTGATAAAAAAATCAACGCCATTATCAAATATGTGCGTACCTTTAGCAGTGCAAAACCGGCGCGCTTCAGCAGCAGGCATATCAAGGGCGATATTCAGCAAGGCGAGAAAATATTCAAAAGCCGTTGCGCAAGCTGCCACGGTGACCATGGTCAGGGAGGCAAAGGCACCGGAGTGACTTTCTCCCGTCCACGTGACCTGAGTATTATTCCACCGGCTTTAAATAATGCCAGCTTTCTCGCATCTGCCAGTGATGAAATGATAAAACATACCCTGATACGAGGGCGTGACGGCACACCCATGAATTCTTTTTTAAAGCAGGGGCTCAGTGAAAAAGATATCAATAATGTCGTTGCTTATATACGCAACTTTGAGAAAACCGCACCAAAGACACACCCCAAAGAGCATCTGGTTCCGGTTATTGTTGAAGAATCCCCTTACTCGCTGGAAAAAACACTGGATAACCTAAAAAAGGCCGTTGTAGGTAAAAACTTCCGCATTATTCGAGAACAAACGCTGGATAACGGGCTGGTTGATAAAAATAAACAAAACCATAAGCAGGTTATTTTATATTTTTGTAACTTCCAGTTCCTGAATGAATCGCTTGCCCTCGATCCGCGTATTGGATTATTCCTGCCCTGCCGGGTTACCGTGATACAGGATGGCGACAAGGTGAAAGTGATGGCGATTAATCCATTACGTTTAAGCAAGGTATTTAATAACAACGAACTCGATAATGCCTGCAAGAGCATGACCGATCTTTACACTGAAATTATTGAAGAGGCGACCCTGTAGTGAATTTTAAAATACTAAAAAAATTATCCCTGCTGCTGTTCGCTTTACTGTTAATAAACACAGCAGCCCATGCAGATGAACTGATTATGGTACGTTCCACCGAGGCTTTCCCGGAAACCATGCTAATGCTTCAAAGCCTGATTAAACAACAGGGCTACAAACCATCACGTGTACAACGAGTTGATATTGGTTTAACCAAATCCGGTTATAAAACGGATAAGTATCGGGTTGTATTTTTTGGCAAGGCGGATGAAATTAAAAAGGTTAGTACGCAATTGCCAGAGCTTATTCCTTACCTGCCTTTAAAAATTTCAATTTTTGCAGAAGATGGGCAAACTATCCTGACGACACTCGACCCGATGTCGTTTAATGAAATGTATCCTGACTCAAAACTTACTCCTGTATTTAAACAGTGGACGAAGGATATTCATGCCATATTTAAACAAATACGTGATAATAATACCAATTGAGTCATTTATTTCTTATAACATTATTAACGGAATAATGTCCGGCTCCCTTTACTATCTGAAAAAATTACAAACTATAGCTAACTAACCAGCCATTGCGGATTGCATCGGCCAACAAGTGACTTATATCTACCTCAGGATAAGCTGTTAACATATCTTCACAAACATCGGAAAATTTTGAACCTTGACGCAGCCTGCTCAAAAAACCGGATTGTTGAGCTGTTAAACGTGCAATACAATTAGCCGTATTATCTTTGTATATATAAAGAAAATATTGCTGCTCTGTAAAAGTAATTTCAGTTTCAATATTATTGATATGCATATTCCATATCCTGTCAACCGGATAACCCGAATATAATAAAGCATTACCCTGCGGTAAATGGAATTTAATATTGCGTTGTTGCGGCTGATTTAAGTGAGGCAACTCGCTTAAATTATTCGGCTGACACTTTGCATTAAGAGAACAGTTATAATGCCACTCAAGTCGCGCCATATCCGCTAAATAAGGAACTGTACGTGCATGCGCTAACTCGCTGATAAAATCAGGCAATTCTTTACCATAATCATTCAGATCCTGAACTCTGCAAGGATATTTAATAATATAATCGCCCAGCATCAGTTCAAAAAAATCATCCCCAACCAGTTGCTTTGTTACCGGGTAGGTTTGTGCCAATGCTTTCTTAAGACCAGCGAAAATACTGCCACGGTAGACAGCCAGTTGTTCGGATAATATTCTATTATCAACTTCCCTGATAAAAGTTAAAGCATCTTCTTCCAGCCCAGGGTTGTATATACTTTTAAGGAATGCCGTTTGCAGTTTATGCAACATGCTTTAATACCTGTTGCATAATACGTTCCGCTTTTTTAGCTTCTTCTTGCAGAACAGAAAAATCAGGGATATCATTATCCCATTCAATCAGCGTTGGGACATTGCCAAATCTTTCAAGAGCCTTTTTATATAACTGCCAGACTGGT
>JALTLP010000224.1 GCA_027001895.1 Chromatiales bacterium
GTTTTAAAGATTGCCGCCGCTTTTTCAGCCGATTTCGTTTTACCGTTACGCCCTAAAAGGTAGTTTAATGCTTCCTGGTATGTTGCGAGTGGGGATTGTTGCTCAGCTTTTTGCGAATCGATCTGTGCGCCTGGTGCGGCGTATGAGCCAAAGGGTAAAAGCGCTAAAAAAAGTAGTAGAGCAGGTAAGTTCGCGAAAAGATTCGCGTTGGAGTGCTTAGGCTGCATAATTCATATCCATTCATTTATTATAATAAAAAGTGTACCTGTCTCCTTTTTGGCTTAGCCCTCAGCTTATCATTTTGATAAATCGAGTCGCTTGTTGATTCCCTGCGTTTTTGTCATTTTATTTTTTTGTTCATTCAATGAACAACCTGTATTAAACAGGTGGGTTTCCCTAGAAGCATGGATCATTCCATTTGAAATTTTTTTAGCATAAACAATGGGTTGTGAAAGGCGGGCTCATTCTCTCTCAGTTAAGTGTAAAGAAATGCTTCATTGATAAGTTGCAATGTTAATAAAAAACAAAGAGTTAGAGCAGATATTGCAGGTGACGGATTAATTTACAGTGGGTGGTTTTTTATCGGTTATTGTTTTTTTGGTATAAAAAACAAATAGGTGCGGGTGCTGATTGTGTCGGTTTTATTAACAAATAACCCTCTGGCGAAAAAGTGGCCAGGGGTTGCGTGCGTTCATTTTTAGCGGGATTTAATGCACATTAGAGACCTTTGCACGATAGAATCACAAGTAAAATTTTATCGCATTTTTCTTTTGCACCTCTATCGTACAAAGGTCTCATATTAAATTAAAGCCATGTTTTTAGAGCGTGGATATTTATTTAATGGATTTCAGATGTTTCATAACATCTTTTTCCCATTTAGCTGAAAACTGCTTGCGTTGTTTGATTTGCTCTAACTCAATTTTAATGCGGGCTGCATTACGTTTTTCTGTTAAGGCAATTTCGGCATTAAGTTGCTTTAACTCTTCTTTCAGTTGTTTTAAAAGAGCCGCGCCTTCCAGTGGTTTAGCTGAGGTTCTGGCTTTTTTAGGCTTACTTGTTGGTTTTGACTTCGGCTGCACTTTTTTTCGGGCAACCACTTTTTTCTTAATGGCTTTCTTTTTCGGGGCGGCTTTTTTGCTGGTTTTTTCTGCTTTGCTCGCCGCGACCGCCTTGCTCTTTTCTTTAGCCGGTTTGGTTGAGGTGGTTGTGTTTTTCGATGCGGCTTTTTTTGTGGCTGGTTTTTTCTTGGCTACTGGTGGCTTAGGTGCCGTGGCTTTTTTGCTCGGAGCCGGCTTGATTTCGGCCTTTTTCTCGACTGCTATCTTTTCTGGTTTTGTCGATGCTGTTGTAGCGGTGTCGGCAACGCTTTTTTCCGTGTTCTCTGGAGTGGTTGATTCAGAGGCCGCAGGCTTGGGTTTTTCTATTTTAGGTGCAGATGCTGCTTCGGGGGTCGCTGCTGGTGTTGGTGCAGGCGTAATGGTTTCAATGTTTTTTTGTATGGGTGTGGACTGATTTGTCCCCGGCATTTTCAGGCTGGTGGCCAGGCGTGCGCTCTTAATTGCGATTTGTAGCGCTGAGAAAATATCCTGAATTTCACCCTCGGCCTCAACTACAGAGAGCTTGCCCTGGCTTTTATAGTACTCAGCCACGGGTTGAGTTTGCTGTTCGTATACTTTTAATCGTTTGCTGATGGTATCTTCATTGTCATCTGAGCGGTGATGTAGTTTGCCGCCACATTTATCGCACTCTTCATCCATCGCTGAGGGGTTGCTAAAGGTGTTAAATACCGCGCCACACTCTTCGCAGGTCAGTCTGCCCGTGAGTCTTTCCATTAATGAGTCAAAGCCAACATTAAGCAGAACGGCTTTTTGTATAGGGATGTTTAGATTGTTTAATAACTCATCTAACGCCTGAGCCTGCTCCAGGTTTCTTGGAAAACCGTCAAGAATAAAACCGTTATTGCAGTCCGGGCTGTTCAGGCGTTCACGAATCATGCCTAAAACAAGGTCATTAGGGACAAGTTGGCCAGCATCCATAATGGTTTTGGCCTGTCTGCCCAGAGGCGTTTGCACCTGCACCGCTTCGCGTAATAAGTCACCGGTTGAGAGTTGTGGAATGTTTAATTTATCAACTAAAAGCTTAGCCTGAGTGCCTTTGCCTGAACCTGGCGCACCTAAAAGTACAAGTCTCATATCCTTTTTCTCCCACCCTTATCAGGTTATTTCAAGGATTATTATTAGAAAGTGCAGTCGATTGTAGCGATTAGGAGGAATATGTCGAGTATTCTCTGGTGCTGCTTCTTGATATAATGCGCGATTAGTGGAAAAAAGTTCACAAGAACTGTAATCATAAGGTAAATAATGTATGAATCTTGAAAATCTTCCGTTAGGGGAAAATGTACCTAGTGATATTAATGTTGTCATTGAAATCCCTGCGCATGGCGCGCCGGTCAAGTATGAAGTGGAAAAAGACAGCGGTACGCTGATGGTGGATCGTTTTATGGGAACGGCCATGTTCTACCCTTGCAACTATGGTTTTATGCCGCACACGCTTTCTGATGATGGTGATGCGGTTGATGTATTGGTGGTTACACCGGTACCACTTATTTCGGGTGCTGTGATCCGCTGCCGCCCAATCGGCATGTTGAAAATGACGGATGAGGCGGGTGAAGACCATAAAGTGCTGGCTGTACCCGTGAGCAAGCTAACCAAGTTATATGATGGTGTGCTATCGCCTCAGGATTTTCATGACGATACCATTAGCCAAATTACGCATTTCTTTGAGCAATACAAAGCGCTTGAGTCCGGCAAATGGGTGAAGGTAGAAAGCTGGGTTGGGGCTGATGAGGCAGAAGCGGAAATCATGTCCAGTATCGAGCGATATAATGGTGCGAAGGACTAAGTGCTTAGTCTAATCCCCCAGAGCCCGATTAATGTGACTGTCAATTAAGTGGCTCGCCGTGCGTTAATCAAAAACCACACGCTGGAGGCGCTGCTGTTTAAACGGCGGGCCCTGGTGGCGGCAATTGTCTGCGTGCTCATTTTATTCGTCCTGTTGTCCCGGTTGGTGTATTTACAGTTTTTCGAGTTTAGTCACTTTGCATCTTTGTCTGAAAATAATCGTGTTCGCTTAACGCCTCTGGTGCCAAACCGAGGCTTAATTTACGATAGAAACGGCGTGGTTCTCGCCGAAAACCAGCCCTCTTATCAGCTAGAGCTTATTCCTGAACAAATTAAAGATATGCCGGCCACCTTGTCAGGGCTGGCTGAGTTGGTGGCTTTAGATGCTGATACCTTAAAACGTTTTGAGCGTTTATTGGCGCGAAGTCGAAAATTTGAAGGGGTGCCGTTACGTACCAAACTGTCTGAAGAAGAAGTCGCCAGACTGGCCGTTAATCGACACCGCTTTCCAGGTGTGGAAGTTAAAGCCCGTTTAGGCCGGAATTATCCTTTAGCGAATAGCATGGCGCATGTGGTGGGATATGTTGGGCGCATTGATGTTAATGAATTAAAAAAGCTTGATGAAAGTAATTACAAAGGCACAACGCATATTGGTAAAACCGGTCTGGAAAAATATTATGAAGATCAGTTACACGGTTTAGTGGGCTATAAAAATATCGAAGTCAATGTACAGGGGCGCGAGTTGCGGATGTTAGATAAAATCCCGCCTATCCCTGGAAACAACCTGTGGCTAACATTAGATGCCAGGCTACAACAGGTTGCTGAAAAGGCCTTGCACGGATATAACGGCTCGATTGTTGTGATGAAACCCGATACGGGTGAAATTCTGGCTATGGTGAGTTTACCTGCATTTGATCCTAATTT
>JALTLP010000225.1 GCA_027001895.1 Chromatiales bacterium
GAATATTCACGCGGTAACCTGTTACAGGGCAAGGTTACTATAAAAGATTGCAACCCCTTGCTTAGAAAGTAAAAGGAATTTTTTAATGGTGCAGGTTTTTAAGCCTGTTATGGTTATGCATAAAAAATAAAATAATAGCCGTTATTGCTCCAAGGGTATCGGCAAGAATATCTTTTTGTGCATCCCAGATATCCCCCTGAGAACCCAGTACTGCAATACCCGCTTCTGCATCCGCACTCAAGGCATAAAGCCATTCAAATATTTCATAAATACCGGCAATGGTCACAATAGAAAATAATGGGAATAGCAGAATAAGCCAGCGAGAACGCACCAGTTTTTTTAGCATTAACATTTCTGCAATGGCATAGGCATACAGGCCCACCGAAAAATGTGCAACGCGATCATAATGATTGCGCTCAAAACCAAATGTTTCGGTTATAAAGTCAAACGGTACACGTTCAAAAGTATAATGACCACCAATGGTGTGTAGAATAATAAACACACTCATTAAAATATAACTGGTACTGGAAAATTCAAACTTACGCGATAAAAAGAAAATACCGCCTACAACAATAAACACTGGAATATTTTCTGCCCACCATACGCTTCGGTCATAAGGGTTAATCGCGCAGGCTAAAAACACCAGACCATACAGAGCAAATAAAACAAAAGCTGTTTTTTTTGGTGAGATCATGTTATTTACTGTTCTGTTCAATTACCCGGTGTTTAGCCTGCATAAAATCGGAATGGGAAACATAAATCAAATCTGCAATTTTTCGTACCATTAATTCTTCGTACTGGTCCAGCTTATCATCAGCATAGGCAATGGCCCAGAGATTTTCAATAACCTTTATTTTTTGTGGCTGGCTATAATTTTTTGCAATTAATGTTGTAAACTGATGGTAATCCACCGCCTCTTTTACTTCTTCATGCGCCAGGTTAAACAACTCGGTTGTTTCTTTTAAATCCAGA
The DNA here is from genome assembly GCA_027001895.1 of Chromatiales bacterium. Classification (GTDB taxonomy): domain Bacteria; phylum Pseudomonadota; class Gammaproteobacteria; order UBA6429; family Thiohalophilaceae; genus SZUA-37. Next base: position 973 of record JALTLP010000225.1, read on the forward strand.
TCAAATGTATTCTGTAGTTTTTCGATCAGGGTGTTTAATTCGGCATCATGCTCTTTGCCATCATCAAGCATCATCTCTATCATCAGGGCTGCAGTTGCAAGCCTTAGTTTATGCTCAATGTCGTTTTCTGTCGTTGTTGTTATTTTATCTTCAAAAAATCGTTTTATTGCTGCTAACATTTTGTAAACTGTCCTTAATTTAAGTACTACTTTTTAGCTAAATATACCTGTTCAAGCACCTGTTGGTATTCGCGTATTCGTTGTACATATCTTACCGGTTCGGTACCGCGCGCATAACCATGTTTAAGCTTCTTATAATATTTCTTTTGTGACAATAGCGGAAGTACTGTTTTTAAATTGACCCATTTATTGGCATCCAGTTGCAACTGTTCTGCCAGTGCCATAGCATCTTTAAGGTGGCCAAAGCCTACATTATAAGCCGCCAGCGCATACCAGGCACGATCAGATTCCGCTACCTGTTCAGGAATACGCCGCATCATTCTGCGCAAATAACGCGCGCCACCCCAGATACTTTGCACCGGATTAAGTCGACTTTTTACGCCAACTGTTTTTGCGGTTGTTAATGTCAGCATCATCATGCCACGAACACCGGTTGGGCTTTTAGCACGAGGATTCCAGTGAGATTCCTGGTAAGCCTGTGCGGCAAGCAACGACCACGGTAAGTTGTATTTTTTTGCTGCGCGTTTAAAAACCTTAAGGTATTTGGGTAAACGTGTTTTTATCCGGCGGTTAAAACTTCGGTTATCGACAAAGTCGTATAACTGGATATGGCCATAGTAACGTTCTTCTATTTCGGCATATTCACCTGACTCTTTTATATATTCCAGCCACTCAGCAATATCGTCCTGTAAGCCCTGCCATTTTGGTGATACGACCCAGGCCAGTGGTTCTTTTTTGGAAACAGTAAACGCCACAACAAGTTCAGGGTAATAGCGTCGGCTAATACTGGTAATATTTGAATCTGACAAGGTACAGTCTATTTGCTTTTTCCAGACCTGTTCGAGTAACTGTTCGGTACTTACGTCATCAACCTCGTCCCACTGTAACTGAGGATATTCCTGTTTTAACCTGTTTAATGTTTCTGCATAGGAACTGCTGGCAATAACCGCAATTTTTTTTGAGTACAGATCTGTAATTTTTTTGGGCACCGCTTTTTTACCACGCCGACAAACAAGCTGTTGTTGTACCTGCTGGTAATCCGGCCCAAATATAAAACCCTTGTTTTCTCTTAATGCTGTTTTGGTGATACCAGCGGCAGCAATATGTGCCTTATCCTGCAGAATACTCGATAACAGTTCATCAAAATTATCAATTACTTTAAAGCGAAACTTAACCTCGTAATATTTTGCAAAAGACTTAATCAGGTCATACTCAAAACCCGCCTCGCCTTCACGCCCCTGATACCAGGTGGTCGGGGCATTGCGGGTTAACACGACTAATTCACCCTGTTCTTTTACATCGTCAATATCATGGCTACCACAAGCAGACAACAACATGATAAGTGCAAATAAAACAAACCTGTTTAGCAGGTTTTGACTACTAACCCCGTGGTACAACCCCATGAACGCTCAACCTTCATATAATACTAACCCTGATAACAAGTATATGCTGAATCCGTCAGGATTTTAATTAAAAGTACAACTATTTTTTAACTTTCACCTATATCAACCGGGTTTAATCCAGGTCATGTCTTTACTGTTTAACAATCTATATCATAATTATTCAGTTTTAAGCGCTGGAACACGTTGCAAAGCACTGCCCGGCACATGAAACCATTGTTAGCCTGGATAAAATCCAGTTTAATATCAATACATTCAAAAACTGATTCAGGGTCTGTAACTTTTTAGTACTTTAAGATAATTACAATGCTCGTAAGCTGCCGGGTCACCCGCACATGCCTGACTAACGCTGCCCTTTATCTGTGAAACTGATTCACATTCTTTTTGTTCCAGCCAGTGCTGTATTTCGGTTAATAATGTTTTGCAATAATCCGGCCCGTTGTTTAAAAGCACACTGCATAAGTAAACGGCATCAGCACCAGCCAGTATGGCTTTAATAATATCATCACCGTTATGAAAACCACCTGTAGCTGCCAGTGACATTTCTACCTGGTTTCTAAGCATGGCTATCCAACGAATTCGTAATAATGATTCGTAAGGTGTAGACAGTTCAATTTTAGGTATTACGCCCAGTGTTTCCAGGTCAATATCAGGCTGGTAAAAACGATTAAACAACACAACCCCGTTTGCACCGGCTGTTTGAAGTTTTAGCAGCATATTAGCCAATGATGAAAATTGTGACGACAGTTTCATACAAACCGGGATAGAAATATTTTCACGCAAGCGAGTTAATAGTTCAATATAACGTTGCTCTACCTGTTCAGCAGTTTGTTGTGGGGCGGCGGCAATATAATAAACATTCAGCTCCAGCGCATCGGCACCTGCCTGCATCATTTCTTTGCCGTAGTCTATCCAGCCGCTGTTTGAAATACCATTCAGGCTGGCAATGACCGGGATAGTCAGTGCATCCTTAACTTTTTGCAGATGTTCAAGGTAGTTATCAACTTCACCGTTATAATCATCCGGTATAGGTTGAAATGAATCCGCTTCGTAATGACCTAAAGACTGTGCATGTACATACTTTTCAAGTTGTTTTTGTTCATCATGCACACTTTGTTCAAACAAGGAAGGTAAAACAATGGCCGCCACACCGGCATCTTCGAGTCGCCTGGCATCATCAAAGTTAGCCGTTAATGGTGAGCTCGATGCTATTAACGGGTTTTTAAGATCCAGCCCCAGGTATTGAGTCCTT
>JALTLP010000226.1 GCA_027001895.1 Chromatiales bacterium
TTTCTGGTTTTTAATTCCGGTGTGTATTCGTCTACCGGCACGCGCGATTCGAAATCTGCCTGCGACTTGATAATAATGGCCGAAGATGGCTTTTGCTCTGCCCTGGTTGACTTATTTTCTAACGAACCGGGTTTAGCCGGGATATTGCTTCCAAACACCGGCATACCGTCATCCTGAGCACGTTCGCTGTTAAGCAACATGGGAATAAAAATAACCCCCAAGGATACGAGTACAATCGCGCCTATAACCCGCTGCTTGATTTGCACGGGCTGTTGTTCTTGTTGCGGTGACGAAGAATTCATGGCCGTATTGTAACAAGATATGGCATTGATATTCAGCGTTTTTACGTTGTAATTCCACTCGCTAATACGCTGCCGACAACATGAAAAGAGCCAAAAACCAGCAGGATATCACCGGCTTTTGTGGCTGATTGCATTTGCCGGAATGCTTCGGGGATTTGTTCGTAGGTAGCCACTGTTTCTGGCTGAAAAGTTTTAATAATAGCGGCAATTTGTTCGTTGCTTGCCGCCCGCTCAAGCGGCGCGCTCACCACATACCAGTGTGTAACCCGCTTTGACAGTAATGCCAGTGATTCCTGAATGGCTTTGTCCTTCATCATTCCTACCAACGCGGAGACCGTGGTGGTTTTATTTTGCACCAGCTTGACCTCAACCATTTGCTGAATAATTTGTGCCAGCGATTTTATGCTGTCCGGGTTATGCGCCACGTCGAGAATAACGGTTTTATCCCCCGATATAATCTCACAACGCCCGGCTACAAAGGTATTCAATAAACCTTGCCGAATATGTGACTGGCTAACAGGCAGCTTTTTATTTAAAAGTTCTGCCACCATTAAAACACCTGCGGCATTTTGATACTGGTGCTCGCCCGGCAAGGCTGGCCGGGGCAAGGCGCTGCGAATATAATCGTTTGAAGCCCATTGCCAACTGCCGGGTTGTTCAGTATCTTCATACTTAAAGTTAAATTCACGACCTGAACAATAAAAAGAAGTTTTGATTTTTGTAGCATGTTGTTCGATACTTGCTGGCATTGCCGGGTCGCTGCAAACAGCCGGTTTGCCGGTACGCATAATACCGGCTTTTTCAAAACCAATCGCTTCGCGGCTATCACCCAGCCAGTCGGTATGATCCAGTCCAATCGATGTTATTAAGGCCACGTCAGCATCAACCAGGTTCACCACATCGAGCCGCCCGCCAAGCCCTACTTCAAGTAGAATAACGTCCAGCTCACCGTTGGCTTCAGCACGATGGAAAATATCGAAGGCAGCAAGCGTACCGAATTCAAAATAAGTCAGTGATATTGCAGGCTGTTGTTGTCGTGCCTGATCGATACGTTCGAAACTCTGGCAAATCGTTGCATCATCCACCATCTCGCGGTTTATACAGATACGTTCGTTGTAGTTAACAAGGTGTGGCGAGGTGTAACTGCCAACGTTATAACCGGCCGCAGTATAAATAGAAGCCAGCATGGCCACACTGGAGCCCTTACCGTTGGTGCCCGCAACACTGATTACCGGGGTTTGAAAGGGCTTTGAATAAAGCCGTTGATAAACCTGGCGAACCCGCTCCAGGCCAAGTTCAATTTCACTGGAGTGCAACGTTTCCTGCCAGCTTAACCATTGCGATAAGGTATTAAAACGCATGAATAATTAAAACAGCTACAGGCAAAAAGTTTAAATCGAATAGCAAGAAGTTAAAAACAGGACTGGCCGGTAGTTCTAATACAAACACCCGGCCTTTGCAGCATTCGTTAAGCAGCCGGTTGATTGGTTAACATGGTTAGCAGCCGGGCAATGGTATCGCGCATATCACGACGGTTAACAATCATGTCGATGGCACCATGCTCAAGCAGAAACTCGCTACGTTGAAAACCTTCGGGTAATGTTTCTCGTACAGTTTGCTCAATAACCTTGGGGCCGGCAAAACCGATTAAGGCTTTCGGTTCTGCAATATGAATATCACCCAGCATGGCGAAGCTTGCGGATACACCGCCCATGGTTGGGTCGGTTAATACTGAAATAAACGGTATACCCTGTTTACGCAGGCGACCGATAGCCGCGCTGGTTTTCGCCATTTGCATCAGTGAAAACAGGGCTTCCTGCATACGCGCACCGCCACTGGCAGAAAAGCATACTAATGGAATCCGGTGTTGAATGGCGGTATTCACAGCACGAACAAAACGTTCGCCCACAACCGACCCCATCGAGCCACCCATAAATTTAAATTCAAAGGCTGCGGCAACAACCGGGACTTTTTTTACCTGACCCATCATCACCACAAGTGCATCGGTTTCACCAGTGTTCTTTTGTGCCTGGGTTAATCGGTCTTTATATTTTTTTAAATCTTTAAATTTTAGTGCATCGACGGGTAAAACATCTTCACCAATTTCCACCCGAGGTTCACTATCGAGAAAACCTTCCAGGCGACGACGGCCACTGATACGCATATGGTGATCGCACTTTGGACAAACATCGAGATTACGCTCAAGCTCGGCGCGATAGAGTACGGCTTTACATTCTGGACATTTCGCCCACAAACCTTCCGGCACAGAATTACGTTTATTGCCGTCTGCGCGAATACCTGTCGGTAGTAATTTTGTAAACCAGTTCATTGCTTGTTGTTACTCTCTAATTGTTATCTTTAAGTGGCTATTTTAATGTCGTTGCAGTTAATCAATAGCTGCCCGGAGTTCCTGTATAAATTTGCATACTTCTGAGTTTATTTTATCAGAATTTGTCGCATTTTCCTCAATTCGCCTCACAATTGCGCTGCCAACCACTACCGCATCCGAAACACTGGCAACCCGCTTTGCAGAGGCAGCATCGTTAATGCCGAAACCCACACCCACTGGCAGCTTACTCACGGCCTTGATTTGCTCTACTTTATCCGAGACTTCGTCAGTATTCAAATGCCCCGCTCCGGTTACGCCCTTAACCGACACATAGTAGACAAAACCACCACCAGCACGGCTAATTTGCGCCATACGCTCTGTATTGGTGGTAGGCGCTACCAGAAACACTGGATCTAAGCCTTTGTTTTTTAAGGAACTGATATAATCATCGGCTTCTTCGGGTGGAATATCCACGGTTAATACCCCATCCACACCGGCTTTTGCTGCTTTTGCAGCGAATTCACTATACCCCATCACTTCAATCGGGTTTAAATAGCCCATCACCACTATCGGCGTTTCGTTGTCCGTTTTACGAAATTCGGCCACCATGTCGAGCACATCGCTCAGGCTGGTCGCATAATGCAGCGCCCGTTCCATTGCTTTTTGTATTACCGGGCCTTCGGCCATCGGGTCGGAAAACGGCACGCCCAGCTCGATGATATCGGCTCCGGCTTTTACCATGCCGTGCATCAGGTTAACGGTTATCTCGGGTTTAGGGTCGCCTGCGGTAATATAAGGAATTAACAGCTTGCGACCTGCATCAAGGCGTTGCTGGAAACGTTGGCCGATACGGCTTGCAGATGTACTCATAGCTCGATACCTTCGTGTGTGGCAACAGTGTGGATATCCTTATCACCTCGACCGGACAGATTCATGACCACAATTTGGTCTTTATTCATTGTTGATGCCAGTTTGGCGGTATAAGCCACTGCGTGGCTGGATTCCAACGCCGGTAAAATACCTTCGATTCGGGTTAAGTCATGAAAGCCCTGTAAGGCTTCACTATCGGTCACCGAGACATATTCTGCCCGGCCAATATCTTTTAACCAGGCATGTTCCGGGCCTACGCCGGGGTAGTCCAGCCCGGCTGAAATAGAGTGCGTCGGGATAATCTGGCCATTTTTGTCTTCAATTAAGTAGGTACGATTGCCATGCAATACACCGGGGTCACCGGCACACAGTGCCGCTGCATGGCGTCCGGTTTCGATGCCGTCACCGGCGGCTTCAACACCGTACATTTTGACAGTGGCGTCATCGATAAACGGATAAAACAGGCCGATGGCATTCGAACCACCACCGATACAGGCTACCAGCGCATCGGGCAGACGACCTTCGTGTTGCATAATCTGCTCACGGGATTCACGGCCTAAAATTGCCTGAAAGTCGCGTACCATAGCTGGATACGGATGTGGCCCGGCAACCGTGCCAATAATATAAAAGGTATCGTCGATATTGGTGACCCAGTCACGCATGGCTTCATTTAATGCATCTTTCAGGGTTTGCGAGCCAGAAGTGACCGGTACAACTTTGGCACCAAGCAATTTCATGCGATAAACATTCATTGCCTGGCGCTGGATATCTTCTGCGCCCATGTAAACTACGCATTCCATACCCAGCTTTGCCGCAACCGTAGCCGAGGCTACGCCGTGTTGCCCCGCTCCAGTTTCAGCGATAATGCGTTTTTTACCCATGCGTTTGGCGAGCAGAGCCTGACCCACGGTATTATTAACCTTGTGCGCACCGGTATGATTTAAGTCTTCACGTTTTAGGTAAATTTTTGCGCCACCGACATGATTTGTCCAACCTTCGGCAAAGTACAAAGGGGATGGCCGCCCTACATATTGTTGCAGCTCGAAATCCAGCTCCTTGATAAAGTCCGGATCCTGCATGTACTTGTCGTATGCCTGCTGTAGTTCGTCCAGTGGTACCATTAAGGTTTCGGCAACAAACTTGCCACCGTACTGGCCAAAGTGCCCTTTTTCGTCGGGCAAATTATATTTTGCGCTATCTGTGCTCACGCGCTGACTACCTCTTTAACAAATGCCGCCATTTTGGCCGCGTCTTTAATACCTTTGTCCTGAACTTGATCTATTACAAGCTCAATACCCCCACTGACATCCACTGCATAGGGTTTTACTTTTTCAATTGCCATTGCGACATTGTCGGTTGATAAACCGCCTGCAAGAATAACGGGTTTTGATAACCCAGCTGGAATACGCGCCCAGTCGAATGCCTGGCCGGTACCACCCGGTTTGCCTTTTTCATAACTGTCGAGCAATAAGGCCGATGCAGATGAATATTCCGCAGCGACAGACTGAAGGTCTATATCAGCCTTCATTCGTACTGCTTTTAGATAAGGTTTGGCGTAGCGCTCACACTCAGCCACGGACTCGTTACCATGAAACTGCAAGGTGTCGATACGAGTGGATTGTAACACTTGCTGAACCTGGTCTTGCGTTGAATTTACAAATAAACCCACACAGGAAACGAACGCCGGCACTTGCCGCATGATTTCGGCAGCGGCTTCAACCTCGATATTGCGCGGGCTGGGTGGATAGAACACAAAACCCAGTGCATCAACCCCCAGACGCACGGCTTCCAGTGCATCACTTAAACGTGTGATACCACAGAATTTTATGCGTGTGCGAAAAGCCGGCTTATTCATCAACAGAGTCCAGAAAACAGAATACGGCGATTATAGCAGAACCCGGCTGCTTAAATAACCTTGGAAAAACTGCTTTTGGATTCGGCCATATAACGATCAAACACCATACAAATATTTCGAATCAACAGGTAACCCGTTGGTTGTACAGTAACCTCTTTATCGTTATAGGTTAACAAACCATCTTGCTGCATTTTGTTCAGCTGTGACAGTTCATTTTTAAAGTAGTCATTAAAATCTATTTTGAATGATTTTTCAATTTCTGCAAAATTTAAATAGTAATGGCAAATAAGCTGGTTAATCACTTCGCGGCGAAGCAGATCATCATTATTTAATTCTACACCACGAAAAACAGCTAATTTGTTATTGTCGATGCAATCGTAATACTCATCCATTGTTTTGACATTCTGGCTATAACAGTTTGCGACTTTACCAATAGACGTTACCCCCAGACCAATCAGGTCACAATCTGCATGAGTGGAGTAGCCCTGAAAATTTCGGTACAGATTTTTATTGTTCTGTGCAATTGCCAGTTCATCATCCGGTTTGGCAAAGTGGTCCATACCAATATAGTTATAACCTGCCTCGATTAACTGGCTGATAGCTTGTTGCAAAATATCCAGCTTGACCTGCGGACTGGGTAAGTCATCCGCATTAATTTGCTTTTGCGTTTTAAACATGGACGGCAAGTGCGCATAATTAAAAATGGACAGCCTGTCCGGATTCAACTCAATAACTTTATGCAGGGTTTCACTAAAGGTATCGACGTTTTGATGGGGTAAACCGTAAATTAAATCGATACTGGTTGACTGGAAACCGCTATCGCGTGCAGCATCGATGACTTCTTTGGTTTGCTCAAGCGACTGGATACGATTTACGGCTTTTTGTACCTGCGGATTAAAATCCTGTACACCCAGACTCATTCGGTTAAAGCCAAGTTTGCGTAGTAAATTTATCGTTTCGCTATTGGCTTCACGCGGATCAATTTCAATTGAGTACTCACCACTGTCATCGTCCAGCAAGTTAAAATATTGCCGGGTTGCATCCATTAGCTGTTGCATTTGATCGTGGTTTATAAATGTTGGTGTTCCACCACCCCAATGCAATTGCGCAACGGTTCGATTGCTGTCAAAAAGTTCTGCCTGCATTTGTATTTCTTTGTGCAAACGTTCAAGGTAGGGTTCTGCCCTGTTTCTGTTTTTGGTAACAATTTTATTGCAGCCACAATAAAAACAAATGGTGTCGCAAAATGGAATATGAAAGTACAACGATAAATCGGCGTTAGTTTGATTGCTTAATTCAATTTGTTTTTTATAGTCGGCAACAGAAAAGTCTTCCGTAAATTGTACCGCCGTCGGATAGGACGTATAACGTGGCCCGGACTTATCATAAGAACGTATAAGGTCGGTATCAATTTGTATGGGTTTCATAAGCGTCCTGATGCATATTTTATAAGCTGTGTATTATACGCCTATTCAATGCGCAATTTAACGAACTATTAGACTGGGTTATTCTGTATAAACAGACGGCAGAACAAACTCATCCGGGTAGGTTATTTTTCGTAAATACAAACCTTTAGCCGATGCTGTTACTCCACCGAGTTTACGGTTGCGGTGTTCAAGCACCTCTTTCGACCAGTCAATATCAGCTTCACCGATGCCGATTTTAATCAGCACACCCGCAATATTTCTGACCATATGGTGCAAAAAACCATCGGCTTCTAAATCCAGGTGTACATATTCGCCTTGCCGTGTCACATCTAGCTTAAGCAGGGTACGCACCGGGCTTTTTGCCTGACAGGCAACGGTACGATAAGAAGTAAAATCGTGTGTACCAATTAAATGTGCGGCGGCCTGTTGCATACGTGTTATATCAAGGTGTTTATGTACAAAGCTGACATAGTTTTGTTGTATTGCCGGGCGGATATCGCGGTTTAATATTGTATAACGATAACTGCGCTTAACTGCGCTAAAGCGTGCATGAAATGTTTCGGGTACTTCGGTCGCCCATAAAACACTAATGCTTTTGTTTAAGTTGGTATTGCAACCATGTATCCATGAATAGGCTTTACGGTAAGCTGTGGTTTCAAAGTGGATAACCTGCTCAGTAGCATGTACACCTGTGTCGGTTCGCCCGGCACAAAATACTTTTATGGGCTGGTCGGCAACAACCGAGATAGCCTGTTCAACATTTTGTTGCACAGTTTCACCTTCACGTTGTGATTGCCAGCCAAGATAGTGAGAACCGTCATATTCAACGCCCATTGCAATTCTGTATATTTTTTTTTCTTCAGCCGTCATTTTTAAAGTGTAGCAATAACACTGCTTTAATATAAATAAAAAAGTTTATACCTGAAACGACACAACCCCGCTAAAGCGAGGTTGTTTGTTTTATTGCTTAGGCGCTATTACAGATAGCGCCTGCGCTAAAAATTATGATAATTGAGAAACAAGCTGTTGGGCTTCCTGCTTCTGCTCATCATTACCTTCATCAAGCACTTCATCCAGAATACTTTTAGCACCGGATGAATCACCCATATCAATATAGGCTTTTGCCAGATCCAGCTTGGTACCAACTTCATCGGCATCGGCTGAAATTGACATATCCATCGCATCACCTGCATCAAGGTTTAAATCCATACTGCTATCATCATCACCAGAGTCCATATTGAAATCAAGTGTACCTGTATCAAGCTGCGCGCTGGTTGAGTCAAGGTCTAACGAATCAGCATCAAAAGCCATACTTGCTGTTGGGTCGTCATCTGTATCAGCACTCACATCCATATCGTTGAGGTCTATCGCCATGCTCTTGGTTGACTCGTCATCAGTTGCATCCAGATCAAGATTAAAATCCATCGAAGCATCAGTTGACTGTTCAGTTGCTGGCTCTTGTGCATCACCACCAAGATTGAAGTCGAGTGCATCTGGGGCAGTAATATTATCCTGGGTTTCCTGTTGATCGGTAACAGGTGCATCGTCACCGAGGTTAAAGTCCAGGCCACCCATATCTGTTTCGGTTTCGGTTTCGGTCGAACGCACCACTGTAGGGTCGTCACCTTTGTTGTCTGGTGATAACTCTTCTGCACTAAACACACCCGTTTCCAGACCAATATCCATCACCTGACTGTCAGTCATGCTGACATCACTCAGGTTTTGTTCCATTTCACCCAGAACACTTTCTGTTGTTTCAGACGTAATAGTAGGAGAACCACTGAATATTGGATTATCCGGCGCAATTTGTTTACCCATTACGACGACTTTTTGCCAGTTGCTATCTGACGCGGCTGCATCACCCAGGCTTGCATAAAGATCTTCGGCAGTTGATTCAAAAGCAGCCTGATTTTTATTGGTATTATAAACTTCCAGCAACTTCACTTTTAGTTCATTACGCGTTGGATCAGCTGCAATGGCTTCCTGTAAACGTTCTTCAGCCGCTTCATAACGGCCGTATGCCATAAATACATCCGCTTCTGTTAACGGGTCAACTTCGCTGTCTTCGGTCTGAATTGCGCCAACACCGCTTATTGCAAAATCACTCAGGAAAGAAGACGTTTCTCCGGAAGTTTGGCTACTGACAGAAACAGCAGGTTCATCATCAACCGGTGCGGCTCCGGACAAGATACTTTCTTCAAAGTTATTTTTTGCAGTTGAACGTTTACGCAATGCCATGATAATAATGAGGATTAAAACAATGGCCAAAACTGGAACACCGATAAACAATAACAGGCTGCTACCCAGCACGGGCTTAAGGATACCCATTACCGTTTTAATGATGGTATCCACCAGGCTGGTCGATGGTGCAGCAGGCACCTGTTCAGCGGCAGGCTGTTCGATAGTCTGCTCTGGTGCAGGTGGCTGTGCTTCTGTCATTGTGTCAACCGGAGCATCGGCTGTTTCAGTTTGTGCATCGGCCACTGGCTGTTCTACATCTGCATCCTGTGTTTCAGCGGCAGGTGTGGGTTCCGGCGCTATCTCGGCTACAGGTTCATCCTCAAGCTGAGGCGCTGGCGGAGACGCTTCCTGCACGGGTTCTGGAGCCGGTTCAGGTGCCGGCGCAACCTCTGCCGGTGCCTCCTCGCCTGCTTTAGACATTTGTTGTTGTAGTGCGGCAAATTCGTCATTACGCACGGACAAAGAACGTTGCATGGATTCAAGTTCAGCTTCAAGTTCACGCAAGCGCTGATTTAATGCAGAGTTCTTGCCACGCTCTGCCTGGGCTTGTTGCGTAATATTTTGTAGCTCTTCACGTAAACGCGCAACTTCCTGGTTAGCTGCCGCATCCTGTGACGGTGCATTGGCGGAACTAAGGTCTTCACCTTCGGGAGCACTCAGGGTTAATTCGCCCGATGGTGCAGCGGCAACATTATCAGCCGGTTCAGACTCAACCTGCCCCGTTGATAAAGGCTGTTGTTCAGCAGTCGCGGCCACCTGTTGACGATAAGCCTCCCAGGCTTCCGTTTGCGCCATATAATCCTGAGCTGCCTGTTCCTTGCTAATGGCAGTGATTAAACCTGGATCATCTATTCTGAGTACCTGACCGACTTTAAGCCGGTTTACGTTACCGTCAATAAAGGCATCCGGGTTGCTTTTTAAGAGCGCCATCATAACCTGGTAGATAGTCGCGTCATCGCTCTTCATTTTGCTGGCAATAGTCCACAAGTTATCTGACTTTTTAGTAATACCATAATCAAGGTTGCCACTTTCCATTGAGTCGGGGCCACCCATCAGCGGTTCTTCTGCCTGAGCATTATCTTCTTCTGCTGTTACTTCAGCTTCTGGTTCTACCTCAGCAACGGGGGCAACAGGTTCTTCATCATATTTAATGGACTTGGATTCATCGTATTCCGTTAAAGGTATTGTTGGAAATAACTCACCTTCACCAAAAGTTTCAGCAGCAGGTTCCTTACTTGCAACTTCATCGAGTGGTTTACCACTATCAGCAAATTCAGGTAAAACCTGACCACTTTGAGAATGGTCTGCCTTACTGTCCTCAACAATAACAGGTTCAGGCTCCGGTTCTGGCACAGTTTCAGGAATAACCGGTTCTGGTTCAGGGGTAGATTCTGCAACAATCACTGGCTCGGGTTCGGGTGCTTTTTCAGCAACAGGCTCCGGCTGTTTAGGTGCTTCGACTTCTTCTATAGGTCGACGTGGGAATAATTCTTTATCAGCGTCAGCCTGTGCTTCTGGCGCGGCATCTTTAAAAGGTGATTCTTCGGCAGCCGGTTGTACCTGCTCGACAGGGGCTTCTTCTACGGGCGCGGCTGTTTGCGGTGCCTGAATCGTGCTTTGTTGTGCTTGCTGAACACGACGACCGGGGGGATCGATAAGCATCGTGTATTCACGCAACATGCGGCCATTTTTCCAGTTTACTTCTAATAAAAAGTTTAAAAAGGGTTCACGGATAGGCTTACGGGAGGTAATTTGAATATAGTATTTGCCGCTATTATGGCGTTTGACTTTAAATCGCAGCGAATTTAACAGACCTGTGCGGTCGATGCCAGCTCGCAGAAAGGCTTCTCTGGAAGCCAGTTTTACTTTTAAATCGCTTACATCGTTTGCCGTGGCTGCTATTAAATCGATTTCTGCATCCAGTATTTCGCTCAGGGAAGAATTGAGTTTTATCGCTCCCAGCCCTAAACCAAAGACAAATGATGGTGCAACCGTTATTCCAATTGTTGCAATTAAAATAATCAGTTTACGCGCATATAAACGACTGAATCCCATATGCTTTTTTCCACGCATACTGCGTGAACCCCCGTGAATTATATGTAAATCAATGACTTAAGTCTGTAAAGCTCGAATAATCTTTACAATTATTCAGTAACTATAGCTTATAAATGATGTTTTACCAAAATTTCTGCAATTTGAACACCATTTATTGCGCTTCCGCTCTTAATTGTGTCGGTAACACACCAAAAATTGAAACGACTGTTACTCTGTAAATCTTTGCGCACCCGGCTGATAAATATCTTATCCATTTGCGCCGCATGACTGACTGGGGTGACCAGTTCATCTTCTGATTTTAGTTCAACATCTGGATTATCTGAAATCGACTGTTCAAAATCAGCCAAATCAAGTTCGTTGTCCAGTTGAATATAAACATCAAGACAAACACCGTAAAAAACCGGAATATGTATAAACGATGGCTGGATACCCGGAGACAAGCCTTTATCGTTAAATAGCACTTGCTGTAAATCATCGACAAGCTCAAGCTCTCGGCGGGTATAACCCGTAGCATTCAGTTCGCTGTCATCGGTCATTGCGTTAAAAGCAATTTGTTGTTTAAAGGCCACGGGCTTAATTGGCCGGGTGTTCAACAGACTGGTGGTTTGCATAGCAAGCTCGTCAATCCCGGCCTTGCCCTTATCAGAGGCCGATTGCAACACAGTAAATTGTACAGACTGTATCCCTGTATTGAGCAACGATTGCAGTAGTCGTGTTAAGACCACGCCCAACCCGGAAGCGGAGCGTATATGAGGTTCGTCCAGTGGGCTTTCAGCACTCAGCAGGCTGGCATCAACAACAGGAGCATTCTGCAAATTGGATTCAAGTTCGATAATTCGACAGCCTGCATCGAGGATACGGTCTACCATGCCCTGGTAAGAATCATCCAGCTGACATAAAAATACCAGCTTCACACTGGAAAAGTTGAACGTGGCAATGTCCTGCACATGCAGGTGTTTATCTGCAAACTCGACGGTTGTATCGCTATCGTTATCAAACGCCAGTGGAATCAGTTTATTTAATGGAAAGTTTCGCTTTGCAAGTTGTTCAAGTAATGCTTCTGCTACCGGTGTGTTTGCCCCAACAATGGCTATATCTGGATTGTTGCTCATCAGCTCTGAAATACTCTTAACTATTTATAAAGGCGCAATGATACTCTGATACTTCAATTTTAAAAGCTTAAATTAACGATTAATTCTGTCCGGGAGGATCAAGCAAGCGAGCCGGCGCATTAACCGGGCTGTCGAGTGTTTTAAGAAAGGCTTCAAGCTGCAACACCTCATCGGTATTGAGGTTAAAGTTTAAAAACAACTCGCTCTTACGAAAAATGACCGGTGGCGGGTTATCATAATGCTCAATAACCTCTCGCAATGTTTCAAGCTGCCCGGCATGCATATACGGCGCTGTTTTGGAAACATTTCGTAAGCTGGGCGTTTTAAACGCCCCCTGAGTTTCGTGCCTGTCCATTACGATGTACTCCAGCTCATCACACTGCCTGTTTTTATTATCGTTATACTGACTGCGACAATTAAACGGGCTATTTAGTACCTGCCGGGCTCCTGTATAACGCCCCCAGTCGTGTTTAAGGTTTTTACCTGTATCTCCCTTGCGCGGTGGAATCGAAATATTGTGAAAACTCTTGTCGGTTAACATTGGTCCACTATGACAAACAATGCATTTCGCTTTTGAAACAAAAATACGTAAACCTTTAACCTCATCACTCGATAATTGTTTTTGCATTTCAGCAGTGTCATTGTTTAGCAGTGCTTTAATATAGTTATCAAAGCGTGAAGCCGCAGGTTGTAGTTTTGTTTCGTAGGCGGCAATTGCTTTACCAATATTCACAAAAATTTTGCTAATAATTTGTTTATCTTTTTTGTTCATTGCTTTCCATGCGTTGCTTGCAGCTTTGTTTTTAACCGGGCCTGCCTGTACTGGAAATCGTTTTAGATCGGATATATCCGGTACACTCCCAAATATTTTTTCATACAAATTACGTAAAACAGGATCATTGAAAACCAGATGCGCATACTGACTGCGATTGCCACCATGTTCCTTTTCGTTTTCCAGCGGGCCTAATGCCTGAGACCATAAACTGTCGCTACGACCATCAAGAAAAAACCAGGTATGATGACTGCTACCAACCACGGTGGGTGCATTACGTGTTAAGACCGAAAGACCTTTTGCGGTTTTACGTCCATCGGTAAAGTATTTATCCGGGTGATGACAACTGGCACAGGCAATGTTGCCATTGCTGCTAAAACGTTTGTCAAAAAAAATACGATGGCCTAAATCAACCGCAACCGAGTTATTAACAACATGATTACTGTTATCCACTTGCTGGTTTAAATTTTTAATCCACAAGGTCTTTAACAGGGATAACTCTGCAGCCGACCACTGGTGTTCTGGCGCTAATTGAGCTGCCGGGATATTTACAGAAAAAACCAGACAAACAGGCAAAAATAGAAACTTTAAGGGCATCTGGCTATTTACTGACTAAATTTTAATACGAAAAATAGCGCGGTCACGTATAGTAGGTTCTTCAATACTAAATCTTATTTCCCACTCGCCGATCATGCTAAACTTGATACCACTAACCAGATAATTACCATTACCCAGTTTCTTTTTTACCCGTGGTTTTACCGGGAAGCCATGACGATGCACCGGCATACCACCGTGCATATAAACGGTTGCATTGCTTATGGGCCTACCATCTGTTGTTTCGATATGCAAAACCCAGCTATGAATTTTTTGCAGCGGCAGCGGAAAAGTCTTGCTGTACAAGCTAACATGATAGTTTTTCTTTTG
>JALTLP010000227.1 GCA_027001895.1 Chromatiales bacterium
CAGTGTTACTGGTTGATGATATTTCAACCGCCCCGGTTGAAAAAATTGGGCCACTGCTTGAATCACATACGGTTTTCCCAAACCGGGTTAATGTTGGTTTTATGCAAATTATAAACCAGCAAAAAATACGTCTGCGTGTTTTTGAACGGGGTGTAGGTGAAACCATGGCTTGTGGCAGCGGTGCATGTGCCGCGGTATTGGTTGCACAACAATGGCGGTTGGTTGATGATACGGTACAGGTTGAATTACCTGGCGGCTCGTTAACAATTAAACATCAGGCCGGTGGTAACGTGTTTTTAAGTGGTGATGCGGTGCTGGTGTTTGACGGCAAGATAACAATATAAACTTTTTAATACTTATATATTTGAATAAGATATATTTTATTAAAAGGGCCTGTTACAATGGCTTAACTGTATAAGCTTTTTTTAGGCTTTAATCTTAAAGTTTAGGAAGTGTCCTTATGACCACTCAGAAAAACACCTTACCAAAAACAGATAAAGCCACTGAACATGACATTGTTCAGTATTTACGTGACCATCCCGATTTTTTTGAACAACATCAGGACTTGCTGGCCGATATGGTTTTAAACCATAACACAGGCAGTGCTGTTTCTCTGATTGAACGTCAGGTAACCATCTTACGTGAGCAAAAAGAAGAAGCGCGTGCTCAATTACATGCGCTGATTGATGTTGCCGATAAAAACGAACAACTTAGTCGCCGCTTTAATGCGTTGATACTGGCCTTACTCGATACACAATCCTTTGGCCAGGTGATTGATTTTGTGCAGCAACGTCTGGTTAAAGATTTTGATGCGCACAGGGTATCAATTCGTGTGTTTGATGCTGACTCACTAAACACAAACGAAATGCATGATGAAGCAGGCTGGGATGAAGAACACCTGGAACTGTTTAAAAAAATTATTGAGAACCGTTCACCTGTTTGCGGAAGTTTACCGATTGACCAGTTAGAACTGTTGTTTAACGATGGCTACGAAAAAATCCGCTCGGCTGCCTTAATACCATTAATTAAAGACGACCACAGTGAATGTATTGGTTTGCTGGCCATCGGTAGTACTGATAAAGATCGTTTTCGACCGGACATGGGTACATTGTTTTTAACGCACTTAAGCAAGGTATTATCACGTGTTATCGAACGGCATGTGATGCGTACAAAATAATCTAGCAGAATGTCGCTCAGGTTTCGGCAACAAATAAAGAACTACCTTGACGAACTGCAATACCAGCGACGTTTATCTGAAAATACACTTTCCAACTACCAGCGCGACCTTGATAGTTTTGCACAGTTTTGCGAGAAGACATTGAGTGATGAGTTGCAGCAATGGCCCGATATTCTTTCTTCACACCTACGCCTTTATATAAGTAAGCGACACCAGCAAGGTCTGGCAGCATCCAGCTTACAACGTAACCTGTCATCGTTACGTTCTTTTTTTAACTATTTACTTAAACAAAAGCTTGTTAGTTGTAACCCGGCCAATGGTCTGTCTGCGCCGCGGCGAGGCCGAAAATTACCGGATGTACTCGATGTCGATCAAACCAGTCGTCTTATGGAAATTCCCACTGGTGAAGATATTCAGGCAATCAGAGACAAGGCCATACTGGAGTTATTTTATTCGGCCGGTTTACGCTTAAGTGAATTAACTCAGCTTAATTTAAATGATTATGCTGCCAATACAAGCCGTATTCGTGTTACAGGTAAAGGTAACAAGCAGCGTGAAGTTCCGGTTGGAAAGCATGCTCAAACTGCGATTAATACCTGGCTAAAGTTTCGCAAAGATTTTGTACGTATTGAGCATGAAACAGACGCACTGTTTCTGGGCGTAAAGGGTAAGCGGATTTCACCACGAACCATTCAGAAAAGAGTCAGTGAATGGGCGATAAAGCAGGGTATTGATCTGCATGTACATCCACATATGTTACGTCACTCTTTTGCCAGTCATATTCTTGAGTCCAGTGGTGACCTGCGCGCTGTACAGGAGTTGCTGGGGCACAGTGATATATCAACCACACAAATTTACACCCATCTTGATTTTCAGCATCTTGCTGAAGTTTACGATAAAGCTCATCCCCGCAGTAAAAAAAATAATAAAACAGACTAATTAACTATGGTTTGTTATCAACTACTTGATATAGGCTGACGCTATGTAACTTAGGTTACATAACAGGGTTCACGTTAACCTGTTTGAGTGATGACTTTTTTATTGCTTATCTGTTAGGCTGTAACGACTACACACCAAAATATAATAACAATATTCTTTAGAATAATACCTGTTCGTAAGGAACATAGAGGAAGACAATGAAAATTAAAAATAAATTATTACAAGGGGTACTTGCCGTTGCTGTTGGTGTTGCTTTAACTGCAACCGGTTATGCCAAAGAAAAAAATGCCGTTGATAAAGTAAAGGGAAGTCTGTCAGTTATGGTATTGGGCTCAGGTGGTCCAATCGCTACAGCAGAAGGCCGTGCAAGTGCCGGCTATATGATTTTTACTGACGGTAAACCACGTATTCTTATGGATGCAGGTGGTGGTACATACCAACGTTTAGCGCAAAGTGGTATGAACATTAAAGATCTGGATATTGTGTTGCTAACCCACATGCACGCCGATCATACCGGTGACTTAACCCCTATTATGAAAACCATTTATTTTCATAATAACCTTGCGCGAGCCAAAGCAGCGCAAAGTGGTGTAACACTGCCGGGTCGTACTGCACCCATTCGTATTTTTGGCCCCGATTCATCACCATTACCACCACAAGTAACCGGTGTGGCATATAAAAAACCTAATGGCGACTTATTGCTTGATTCTGATGGAAACCCCATTCTGGTCTACCCCTCAACCGGTGATTATGCAGATGGTCATTTTTCAATAATGAAAAAAGGTGACGAACGCTACCTCGCTGCTTTTGTTGCTGGCATCAGTGACGATGATGGCCCAATGGGGCCCGGTAAGCCGGTTAGTAAATTTGCTTATACTGTCACTAACCTTAAATCAAGAGTTCCTTTTGCAGCGGAGGAAACGGTTTTATCAACAGCCGATGGTCTTGTAGTCAAAGCGATGGCTGTCGATCATGGGCCGGTACCTAACGTTGCATATCGTATTGAATATAAAGGCCACAGCATTGTTTATTCAGGTGACACCGGCACAAAAGGACGTGGAGCCAATCCATTTGCACCGGGTAACCCTGGGCAGGGTAACATGGCCGCAATTTCAGCCGGTGCAGATATGTTAATTTATGATACAGCCGTTATGGAGTTTGGCGATGCGCCACCTAATCCTTTATTCCATATTTTACATACTCAGCCTTCACGTATTGGTGTTGCAGCGAAAACTGCCGATGTAAAAACTCTGGTGTTATCACACTTAACACCAGTTACCAGCCCACGTGTTGATGAGGTTAAAGACATTATCCGTGCACAGGGTTATGTAGGTAAAATCAAGGTTGCAAAAGACTTAAAAGTTTATAACCTTGATAAACATGATGATTAGTTAAATCGTCACCCTGTTAAAAAGCCGCTCTGATGAGCGGTTTTTTTTGCAACTAAATAACAGTCAATAAAGTTTGTATTGTAAGAAAATACCTACAGATCAATAAAAGAAAAGTGTGATAGTATTTTTTCAGCATAAATTATGAAGGGAGGCTTATGAAACTTTTAAGCATGATAACAATATTTTCAATTTTTCTCTTACCCTTTGGTAATGTGATAGCCAAGCAGCGTAAGCATATCGTTATTCCTAAAATCGGTGTGTATGAAATGAAAAATGAA
>JALTLP010000228.1 GCA_027001895.1 Chromatiales bacterium
CACGTCGAGCGCACCTTTGCGACGGGTCATTTCACGAGCCTTACGCGCAGCTTCACGGGCACGTGCAGCATCGACAATTTTACCGGCAATTCCCTTAGCATCTGTAGGGCTTTCAAGTAGAAATTCTTGCAGTTTTTCACCTACTATCGATTCCACAATACCTTTTACTTCGGACGACACCAGTTTATCTTTTGTTTGCGATGAAAATTTTGGGTCGGGTACTTTGACAGATAGCACGGCAGTTAAACCTTCGCGGGCATCGTCACCGCTAACATTTACTTTGGCTTTTTTCGCCACACCGCTTTGTTCAATATAATTATTTAAGCTACGGGTGAGTGCTCCACGAAAACCGGCAAGGTGTGTACCACCATCGCGCTGCGGAATATTATTGGTAAAACAGAAGATATTTTCCTGGTAGGAGTCGTTCCATTGCATGGCCACTTCAACGGTAACATCGTCTTTAACCGTGTCTACATAAAAAACCGTTTCGTGTAACGGTGTTTTGTTTCGGTTTA
Organism: Chromatiales bacterium; assembly: GCA_027001895.1. Lineage (GTDB taxonomy): Bacteria > Pseudomonadota > Gammaproteobacteria > UBA6429 > Thiohalophilaceae > SZUA-37. The sequence goes on from JALTLP010000228.1 coordinate 516, forward strand.
AATGTTCAACAAAAGCTTTGATACCCCCGATGTATTCAAACTTATCCTTTTTAGACTCGTCACGTTCATCGGTTAAGGTAATACATACACCCGAGTTTAAAAACGACAGTTCGCGCAGCCGTTTGGCCAACACGTCATAATGAAATTCAGTTGTGGAAAAGATTTCATTACTTGGATAAAAGCGAATTTCAGTTCCTGTGCGGTCGGTGTCTGAAATTGCTTTTAACGGTGTTTTTGGGTCGCCATTGGCATACTCCTGTTCGTGCTTTTTACCTTCACGCCAAATGGTTAATTTTAACGATTCCGACAGTGCGTTTACGACCGAAACACCCACGCCGTGTAAACCACCGGATACTTTATAGGAATTATCGTCAAATTTACCACCCGCATGCAGCACGGTTAAAATAACTTCGGCAGCAGATCGCCCTTCTTCTTCGTGAATATCGGTTGGAATTCCGCGGCCATCGTCTTTAACCGATACCGAACCATCTGCATGAATAGTGACATCCACCGAGTTACAGTGCCCAGCCAATGCTTCGTCAATGGAATTGTCCACCACTTCAAAAACCAGGTGGTGTAAGCCAGTGCCATCATCGGTATCGCCAATATACATACCGGGGCGTTTGCGGACTGCATCAAGCCCTTTTAATACCTTGATATTCGAAGAATCATAAGTCGGATCAGACATACTGTTTTCCTTGTTGCTAAAGTTATTTTTACTGATGTGTTCAATTTAAACCATCCAGTAAGAATTACACTTATTATACCACTTCTTTTATTTGCCCGTGTTTCACGTGAAACACTTTTCGGCTTGTGTTGGCGCTTAATTCCAGTAAATGTTCATCGGTACAGGTAATAAATACCTGTGCGCCGGTTTCGTCCAGCAAGTTTAAAAGTTTAGCTCGGTGATTGCTATCCAGTTCGGCCGGTAAATCGTCCACCAGAATAATGCAAGACTGCTGTGAAATGTGTTGTAGATACTGAATTTGTGCCAGACGCATTGCACAAACCAGTAATTTTTGTTGGCCTCGTGAAAACCCGACTTGCACCGGAATAGAATGCGATTTTATCGACAAGTCTGCTCGATGTGGCCCTACCCGGGTATGTTTAAACTGGCAGTCCTGTTCGTAGCTTGCTTGTAATGCCTGGCGAAAGTCCATATCCACTGGCCAACCGGGTAAATATTCTATCGTAATATCCTCGTCGGTTAATTGCTTTGTATAAGACTGGATTATCGGTATTAAGGCCTGCAAATATTGAAGCCGTTCGTTATGAAACCGATTGGTAATATCAACAAGTGGCGCATCCCAGCTTGTGACTTGTTGTTTTGACGATTTATGCCGTAATACTGCATTGCGTTGACGTAAAATCCGGTGATAATCTTTCCAGACCTGTAAAAAGCTTTGTTTCACGTGAAACACGCCCCAATCAATAAATTGGCGTCTAAATTTAGGGCCATCTTCGAGTAAACGATGTGATTCAGGGGTGATAACCTGTATAGGCACTAATGCTGCTAATTGAGAGCTTTGATTGACTGGCTTTTTATTAAGGTGTATCCGGGTATTGCTGCGGCTACGCTCCAGGCCAATAATATGCAAATTATTCGTATGGTCCAGATAATTTGCCACAAGACGCAACTCAGCCTGTTTATGCTGAATAATATGGTTTATTCGGTGTGTACGGAATGATTTGACCTGACTGATTAAATAAATAGCTTCGAGCAGGCTGGTTTTACCACTGGCATTGGCACCTTCGATAATATTAAAACGGGGATCCGGAACTATTTTAAATTCAGCCAGATTGCGAACGTGCAGCAGGGATAATTGGCTTAAACTCACGAAAAAGCGACTTGCAAAACGATAGCAACCTATAAACGCATCGGCATAATAACGTAGCGAGCGCTGTCGTCATTTTTTGCCTGAATCATACAACTGGAATTTGCGTCTTTAAATTTAATCACCACATCGTCATCTTTTAGTGTATTTAGAACATCCAGAAAATAGGCCACGTTAAAACCTATTTCAAATTCATTACCGGAATAGTTCACTTCGATTTCTTCTTCGGCTTCTTCCTGGTCTGGATTGTTTATTGTGGCATTGAGTATATTATTGCTTAAAGACAGGCGCATTCCTCGGTATTTTTCGTTGGATAACACCGAAGTGCGGCTAAAGGCTTGCTTTAATACCTCGCGTGAACATTCTAAAATCGCATCATTATCCACAGGTAAAACCTGATTATAGTCTGGGAACTTGCCATCAATTAATTTTGATGTAAAAACGATATTACCCAAGGTCGCTTTAATCAGGTTATCGCCCAATTGTAGTTTTACTAGTGCGTCAGAATCTTCGAGTAATTTTGAAAGTTCACTGACCCCTTTTCGTGGAATAATAATCTGGCGTTTTTCAGGGATGCCTGTTTCTGTGTCTTCTTTGCAGATTGCCAGACGGTGGCCATCGGTTGCCACGGTAACAATATGTTGCGGATCGATTTCTAGCATTAAACCGTTTAAATAATAGCGCACATCCTGCTGCGCCATCGAAAACTGTACCTGGTCGATGAGTTTTTTAAATGTGGACTGCTTTAAACTGATATCCTGCGAGGCATTTAATGCTTCACTTTGTGGAAATTCATTGGCAGCCAGGGTAGACAAGGTAAAACGGCTTTTACCCGAACGAATTACAGCCTTGTTATCGTCAATATTAATCGTAAGTTTTGCTCCATCCGGTAAGGTACGACAAATATCTAAAAACTTTTTAGCAGGTAAAGTTGTTTCGCCAATGTCGTTGGATTCTGCTTCGGTGTTTATTACCATTTCTACTTCCAGATCCGTTCCTGTTAAAGACAGTTGGTTCTGGTTTATTTTAAGTAGCAAGTTAGAAAGTATTGGGGAATTCTGCTTTCTTTCAACAACACTGGTGACATGTTGTAGAAGTTTTAAAATATTGTCACGTAACAAACTAATTTTCATTTTTAGTTATTTTTCCTTATCTAAAATTGTGCTTCTTATTAGTTAATAGATCTATATATATCATTACTACTGTTATTATTAAGCCGAAGATGCCTGTGTAAAACTTGTTTTTATTAATAATATTCAACATGTTAAGTAAAAATTATATCTGTGCATAAAATTCATTTTGCTACTACATTAGCTGTGGATAAAATGTGGTTAAGTATCCAGCTTTAGCTTTTAAATACTTATCCACAGCTTCTTCGAGTTAATCCCAGTTTTTATCACCAGCTTATGCCCTATATATAAGGAATAAG
>JALTLP010000229.1 GCA_027001895.1 Chromatiales bacterium
TTATTGCCAACCGAGCCAAGGTAAGGTGTGTTAAGTAATTTAACAGGATTAACAGAAGTACCTTCGTCTACAAAGTCAGAGACCATGAACGTGGCTGAATATGGCTCTGTTAATGCTTCACCAGACATTGTTTTCAGTGATGTATCCACATTGACCGTATAGGTCTCTAAAGGTGAAAATTGGCCGAGTAAATAAATCGTTGCTGATGTATCTGTAAAACTGAGTTCCAGTGGAATGTTATTGTTGCTAGAGTCTAAAATACTAACCGCTGAATCAATAGTTGCAGTATCCACCGGTTTCGAAAACTCAAGAATAAGTTCCTGATCAGATGAAAGCAGGCCGTCAGTATCGAGTATGGAGCTAACTTTTAAAAATGCAGGAGACGGAGGCTGATTCTCAGCACTGGATATTTCAACCGATGAAGTTCCTTCTCCGGACTCATTCACCGCAAATACGATAAAATACAAATCCGGAGTAAAGTTTCCCTCGGAAAAGTTAGCCAAATCAACTTCCAGGACGGTGTCTGAGGTTTCAAAAATAACAGGCAGAAACTGCGGGTCGTTAAGCGAATTTGCGATTCCAGCCTGAAAGCTCAGGTAAACCCGGTAATAGGTTGCATCAGGGTTTTCGTCCCATAATAATTTAATGCGCCCGGTCAACTTTTCCAGTCTGAAGTTGGCAGGCGCCTGTGCTTTTTGAGCAGGTATTTGGCTGGCAAGATAAAGCGGGTTATCTACTACATAAAGACGACCCTCTATTTCATAACCGATTTTATCACCATTGACACTTATAATGGGGTTACGGCCGCTACCTAGCTTTAACAGGTTGTTATATTCGATGCTTTTTACCCAGGTTTCATCGTTGTAAGAAAAAGCGATGTAGCGACCATCATTGGAAAGCGCAGGCAGATTATTTTGGGTGAGTGGTTCGCTGAACAATTCATTGGTGCGGGTTTTACTGAGTAGTGAAATCTGCCTGGTATTGCTGTTGTAAAGGTAATGTTGGTTTTTGCTTAAGCCATTTGCGCTTTCAGATGGAATAAAAACAGTACGTAAGCCGGTTTGATCAACAGTAAAGTTAAAATCGATGTTGACGCTGCTGATGGTTTGTACCTGGTTAATGACAACTGCCTCAGAGAGAAACGGTACTTCAGGATTGCTATCCGGAATATTGGTGATTTTAAGTCCACCTTTATTTTTTGCCTGATAAACAATAACCTTTCCGTCGCCACTGAGTCGGTACTTATCAGATAAATCAGGAATTGATAAAGGGGTTAAATCACCTGTTAATCGGTGATAAATGAAAATGCTATTGGAAATATTGCCAATGATTATGGCATCGGAATAAAATGAAACGATATTGCCATCATCTGAAATTTGCGGGTTATAACTGTCGCCAGGTGAATTGGTTTGCTGATGTATGCTGATTCGTTGAATTTCACCGGTAATGGTGTTTTTCAGAAATATGTCTTTTACGTTGTTGGTATCACCCGGTACCAGGTTGCTGGCGGATGAAGAAAATACCGCAAATACGCCATCAGCCGAAATATCTGCCTCATCGGCAGTGCTTGATAATTCTGCGGTATCGCCGAGTTCATTGGTATGCAGGTTCTTAATGTTATTGCTTGACAGGTCTCTGAGGTAAAGATCGGATGACTGATTCGTGTCATCTTTTGATGAATATAATACATAGCTGTTATCACGGGAAAATGAAAGCCCTAAACTTTTACCGGCTACTCCGCTTTGATTAAGCGGAATATCCACTGATATTGGATCAGCAATTTGAGTTTGGTCATATAATATCAGTTTTATACCGGTGGTTTGGCCCGGGTTAACAGGGTTTACCGTTACCTCACCAACATAAACAGGTTCACCGTTAATGAGTCCTTGAGCGTTCACTATTAATGAAGTATTAGCAGGCACCGAAAGTTTAACGGTTTGTTCAGCGTTAGATATTTTAACTGTGCTAATATTTTTTAATTGAGTATTTTCGATATTGATTTCCAATGAATCAAAAAGTGCATTATTCAGGTCTCTGGATAAAGCGTGTGACTTAGCGGCATATATTGGATTTGAAAATTGAATGAAAGACTGATTTTTGTCGGGCGTAGTACATGCGCTGATAGAAAGCACCAGTATGAATAGAATAATTGAGGTAGCTATGTTGTTTGCAATGGCAAGGTTTGCTTTCATTTTAATTTTCTGGTGGTATGTTGTGCGTGTATGGTTTTTCAGGCCAAGCTTAGAATTCTTTCCTAGCCCCCAACGAGAGCATTGATTGTTGGTAGTCATCAATAAATTGCTGGGTTTCATATTGAACAAAAGCGGCTAATCCTTTCGGTAATACTGCAGTAACACCCAGTTGCAAATTCATGAAGCCCTGGTCTTTATTTCCGGTTTCAAAGCTTAACATTGTATTATTAGGGTCTGCGATGAAATAGGCATTAACCGGGTCACTTTTATCTTGTAATTCTTGTGACCATTTAAAAGAAACCTGCGGCAATAATACACCAAAATCAACACTGATGGCCTGCCGCCATTCTATACCCACATCAATCATTTTACTGACGATATCCTGCTTGCTCACTGCCAGGTTGTAGCCGCTGTTGCCGGTTTCTTTGAACGCATCAATTTTTGATTTTGTATAATTAAAGCTGGCAAGTAAACTTAGGCTGTGTCCGGCTTTTGTGGGAATGTCATAACCCGTGCTAACACTAAAGCCATAAAAGCTGCCCTCAGGGCTGCTATTGGCCACTGTGTTTACATTATTATTCAACGTGAAGGTGACACTGCGCTGCATCTCAAAACTACGTTTCCCCAGGCTCAAAGTGGTGTCCACAAACCAGTTGGGTTGAATGCTTCGCGTGCCATAAAATAGTATGGTATTTGCTGCATTGTCCAGGTCACCGCCTTGAGTCATATCCATGTTACCGTTTACATAACTGTAGGCAGCACCAGCAAAGGTGTTGTTGTTAATGCGATAATCGGCACCTGCAGTGAGTTGTTTGGTGTTGCCCTTGAATCCTGCTTCGTTGAGGGTTTCTGATTGCTTTGAAAAAATGGCATTGGTGGTGATAAAACCACTCAGACGTTGGTCGAGCAAGCCTCCTTCTTCCAAAGCCGGGTCAGTGTTGTATTTTACCAGGCCAGGTATCAGTTGATATAAATTTTCTGTGCCTGAAGGCCTGCTGGAAACTGCATCAAGAAAACTGAATCTCCGGCTGGTGGACTTTCGTAATGCGGATAATCGTTTACCTATGCCTTTTACCGGAATTGTCGACGGGGATTTTCGGGTAACAATGGCACTGGTACCATTTCTTTTGGGGGAAATTTGCAAAACGGCGTTAATGGTGTTTGGGTCGTCAATGGCTGCGGTGTTGATTAAATAGTCCAGTGTTTCCCACAGTTGTTGCTGGGCCTGGGTACGATCCGCTTCTGGGATGGCGCTTAGTCCGCTGTAGATATTTCCTGCGGCTTCACGTACAACTGTTTCTGGTGATTTACTCCCACCGGTATCCAGCAAAACATCCAGGGTAACAACCTCAGCAAAGCTGGTGCTTGAAAATAACAGGGCCAAAATGGCAATGGTTTTATTATTCATTGTTCTGGTTTCTTTAATTATTGTGTTGAGCAGGATGGTGATCAGGTTTTAGGTACAAAAAAGAACTGACCGGTTTCGTGTCCCGCATGTTTAATGGGTGCATATTGCGGTGTTTGAATGTTGGCAGAACTTTGTACCACTTCGTTGGAAACCTGTCGGTACAAGGCGTAGCCTTGCA